>JABIFK010000246.1 GCA_018650745.1 Candidatus Latescibacterota bacterium
CTAATTTTAATACCTCACCCACACCCGTAATGGTCCCCCCCGTTCCAACCCCTGCCACAAATGCGTCCAAGCGCCCCTCAGTACCTGCCAATATTTCGGGGGCTGTTGTTTGTCTGTGCACTTCAGGATTGGCTGGGTTGTTAAACTGCTGTGGCATATACATCGTTTCAGGCGATGCATCCACCATCAGCTGAGCTTCGGCCACTGCGCCAGCCATATCTAAATCACCTGGTGTGAGTACCAATTTGGCGCCATATCCTTCAAGCAAGTCCCGTCGTTCTCTGCTCATAGAATCGGGCATGGTTAAAATGAGGCCGTATCCTCTTGCCGCTGCCACGACAGCCAATCCAATACCCGTATTGCCACTGGTAGGTTCAACAATTGTCATGCCGGGCTTTAACAACCCATCGCGCTCAGCAGCATCAATCATAGACAATGCAATACGATCTTTAACCGTGCGTGCCGGATTCAACGCCTCCATTTTAACCAACACTTCAGCCATATCTGGTGTCACCACACCATTGAGCTTGACCAAGGATGTATTTCCAATCAAATCTAAAAAGTTATCTACCACGGCATTATCAGCGGGCATTTTGTTCCTTTTTCAAATGTCTATTCCTATATTCTGATCACCAGTTCCTACTGGTAACACAATATAAAGGCCATTATCAAAGTGAACAACCCCTTTCCCTATGCGAGCATGACAGTAAAACCATATGTTGACAGAGGTTTATACACCTCCTACATTTATATCTGAAACGCGAATCTATCAAAAGGTTTTGTAATGCTGAGCAAGCTCTTCCTCAAAAAAAAAACAGGGCCACGCCTAAGCCCACTCGCACAGACCCTGCTCAAGTTGGCCGACATCAATATGAGCTCGGCCAACTGTACCCTCATCTTAAATACCGAAGGCCATGAAGAGCCCGAGGAATTAGGCCGTGCCCTGTTCTTCAAATCAGATGGTAAGCTCCTCATTCGCAATCGTGCCATTTACATCACCACACCCGATCATATCAAAGCCGAAAATCATGACCACTTTCGTGGTGCGGGCGACATCATCAGTTTGTGGTTTTTACACGAACATGTGCCCCGCACCATCGAATGTCGTGTAGATGAACGGGTACATTTTCCAGCCGACTTGGTCTCTTCACTTGACCCCAAAATAGCCATTGGATATAAACTCACACCCCTCAGTGACATCAGCAAACAGGACAAACGCAGTTCACTTCGTTTTTCACACCAACCCGGCCAAGGTGCCTTACCTGTTTATCCACAAATTCTCTTTGATATATTCATCCACGACACCGACCAAACCTTTCCAGACGAAGGCGCAATTCCACATCGCATTGATCAGTTGCGTCTTGCCCCTCCCCAAGGGCAAGAAGGACTTTTTTTGTCGGCCAGCTTTTTGCCCGAAGAGTTGGTAAGCACCTTTAAGCACGATATTCGTACCAACCCATCAGAAACACGACACGTCCATGTCAGCAAACCCTACCTAGAAGAAAAGCTCAATCGTGCAACATTGCTTGAACTTAGCTTTTCTGATGTACTGGGTTTGGGAAGCGAAGACTTGGGCCGCAACTTGCACATCAAAAAGCCCATGATATCTCGCACCAAAGATCGCAGAGATCCACACTATTTAACCGTTGGCGATACCATGGTCTTGCACTATGGGGCACGCTCACAATTTGATGGTCAAACCTCTTATTATGAACTGGTCACCGAAATCACCAAGGGCGGTTTGGAAAATCTCACGATTCGCCCCATCTACGACATCCGCCAAGAACAGGGTCTGCGTGTTGCCCTTACTGACTTCAGTGTAAACGGTCTGCGTTTTGATTGCTCTGCTGAGTTTTTAAACTATATACTGGGCAAAAATTATCATCAACTGCCCATCAACGAGCAAATATTGACCCTGCAAAGCCGTGTCTTATTGCTCAATCTTTATCCAAAATTGCGCTTTAATCGAGACACCGAAGCCTATCGCCCCGAATTGCCTAAGCGCATTTCAATTTTGGGAAAAGTTGTACGATGTGAAATTGAGTGGGAAGATGACGAAGAAGAATTGGGTGGGAAAATCGTACGTGCGGGCATTCAATTTATGTACGATCCTGCAGAATATTCTAGAGATCATTATGAGTTTGATCAGTGGGAACGCATTCGTGCCTTTAAAGAAAATCGATATTTCAAAGAAGTGCACAAATCACTCAACGGTCTCATTGCTTATTTGGAAAGTCAGACGAAGGAAGGCCCTTAAAACAAAAAAAGCGAATGGACGAATCTGCGGGTGCGCGTAGCGCAAGTTCTCACAAAGAACGCACCGAAGGTGCCCTGCTGATCACGAGCGCAGCGGGTCATAGACGAAACCCTATCTCCTAATTGCGGTGCAAGTTTCCATTTGTTGATTCGCTGATTCATTGATTCGCCGATATAAAAAAGGGGCCGCCAAATTTGGCGGCCCCTTTTTATTAAGCATCCTGTAGAGTGCCCGTTTCGTGAGCGAAAAAATTCACATTCTCTCTCACGAAGTGGGCAGCTCGATGTTCGGTAATCATCCCAAACTGTCGAGCGGTCATCACATTGAGTAGGTCAAGCCCCTTTTCAAATCCATATTTCTTAAACAACTCCTCTGAGCGGTCTCGCATCGTGCGGTCTCCCCTTAGGATAATATAAGTATCGAATAAAATTCGATGCGGCACTGTTTTGCATTGCATCCTTGCAGCATCAATGCCTATTGATTAATGGTAACAAATTGGGTCGAGAACTCTATAGTGTTCTACACAACACCTGTAGAACGAAGTTTTTTGGCACTAATCACCTCCGTCACAATAGATTAACGTCTGATACGAGCGCGTCAAAAAGAACATCAGATCTTTGTCATCGGTATGTGTGGCTGGCGCAGGTCGAGGCGTAAATGTATCTCTGGTAAGGGGGGCAACCAGAAAAGGGTTCAACCCGCGTTCACCCACTGCGGTCGTATCTGTGACGTCCTGTGCAATCATAATTGCCCTCCTTGGCAAAAGTTTTACTATTACTTGATACCACACAGTTATTTTATCGGATACTCAGCAGAAAGCTTTAGGCAATTCTTTCCGATTTGGCAAAAAAAAAGAGCGCCATCTCAACACCAGCGCTCAAAAAACATAACCCAAATATTATCAACCATTTAAAAAACATCAATTCCTGTATCTACAATTCTCAAAAACCATCGGCACGATCCAACAAACCGAACCATTAAGCAACCCCACCCCAAAAATCTCAAAGTGAGTCTGAAAGCCAAAAAGAGGGGCCGCGCTTGGGAAACAAACAAGCCAAAAGACCATCCAAAACCGGATCGCCCTCTGGGTCTTGAAGTGTATCAACCCCCAACAATACCCTCGTCATCGCCCCCTCAGACAGTACCAAATGCCAATCGACATTCACCATCCGATCTACTTGTCGAACCCGTATTCCCTCACCCACAACCAATTCTACAAAAACATCCCCCACACTCAACCCAAGTCGCCCCTGTCCCTCATAGCTCTGCAAACGCACAGAAAATACCTCTGACATAGCCATTAAGAAACGGGGTACATCCAACACTTTGGCCTGTAACTCATAATCTTCTTGAATCTTTACCCGTGCACCAAATTGCGACATTGCAACTAAGAATCGGTTTTGAGGAGGTAAAATGGCCAACAATAGGCGACACCCATTACGATATCCCCAAACCAAACATGCCTTCAACAAACGATCCCTATCTATTTTCCTGACACAACCGGCTTCATAAACAACAAGCGTATCCTCTCCCCAACAAACCCTTACAAAGCCCACATCATCCAACAATAAACACGCATCTCCTTGTGCATACACACCCAACAACTGATTATTGCACTGCAACATCGCTTTAGGATGCTCTGTCTCCATCACCCACTGCCAACGCCCTTCATCGGCAACCACAGCCCCAATGACGTTCTCAGCCAAAGACAATTCCGCCAGCATAGAAACATCTTCTGACGTCGCAAGCCGTAATGCATCATCACAAGGTGCCTTCTCTATGACCATCTCTGCCTTCGCTTCAACATAAGAAGGGATAAACCCAAACTTTGTATAAAGTCTCGGATCCCCCGCAACCTGAAGCAACACCATCCCCTGATCACGCGCAAGCGCATCCACATCGTCAATCAAAGCCCGCCCAATACCTTGCCCACGAAACGCCTCTTCTACCGCCACCATCGCCACAATCCCACCAGGCAATGCGCCATCTTCCAGAGCAAACATTCGCGACGCCAACAATGCATGTCCAATCACACGACCTTCGGAAACAGCAATACGTGAACAAGCTGGCGTCTTCAGAACCTGATCATACAAATGGGCAAACGCGTCTCCCACACCAGGCCGGACCTCAAAAGCCGCACGCAACAAAGCACGCACAGCAACCTTCTCTGCATTTGTCGTCGCATCTTGAATATGAAATTTTAGAGCCAAACATCACGTCCCGAATAAAATAATCAGACAAGGAAATGGTAACATCTCTTATATCCAAAAACTATATGCCAAATGTTAGCCCTGACAGCAAGCTAATTTTGATCGATCGCCATAATTATAGCAGCATAACAAAAAAACGGATTACGACATAAGTCGTAACCCGTTTTTCTTAATTTATGGAGCCATCCAGCAGACTCGAACTGCTGACCGCCTGATTACAAATCAGGTGCTCTACCAACTGAGCTAGGATGGCGTGGGGCATAAGATAAATAAGCACCCTTTTTTTTGCAACCAAAAACGCAATCTGGCCCCAAAGCAAGAAGGCTTTGAGGCCAGATGCGGGCGTCGACAGGGAGGGCGCCAACGCCAAAATTTTGTTATCCATTAGCCATGTTGCTCAAAATTGCCTTGTTCGGGCCATTTGGGATCATGACTTGAAAAAATGAATAAACCAACAAGCGTACTGATTACAGCACAGATACCAACCCATAAACTTATCCTCTTCATACGCACTCCTTTACGCATTGTGTATGCGCGTGGGTCTATTATAGAAACGCCAATTGCTCTTAAAAGTTGCAAAATATATACCACACATCACTTCCATGAACCGAACGGAGAATCAAAAACATATTTAACAACACTTTACAAAAAAACAAATCTACCACAAATGAAACACACAGGGCATTCAGTAGGCAAATAATACCACATTCAGGTGCCATATCGCACATAAATAAAAAAAGGCGGTCATCTTTTCAGACGACTGCCTTTTTAAAAATGTTTCGCAACATGTAAAATTAAAAATCAAATGTTGTCTTTAATTTTTGCTCACGTTCATACCTTTCCATGGCCAACTGAATGAGCTTGTCAACCAAATCTGTATACGGCATGCCACTGGCCTCCCACAATTTGGGATACATACTGATGCGTGTAAAACCCGGAATCGTATTCACTTCGTTGACCAACCATCTATTGTCATCCGTTAAAAAACAATCGACCCGTGCCATTCCTTCACAACACAGCACCTGAAACGTGCGCACAGCCAAATCTTGCACTTCTTTCACCTGCTCGTCTGACAAATCTGCCGGAATCTTCAGCACCGCACCATTTTCATCCAAATACTTTGCTTCATACGAATAAAAGTCATGCAGGGGCAAAACCTCTCCCGGAATAGAACTCTCAGGATATTCATTGCCCAACACAGCACACTCTACTTCACGTTTTCCTGCAAATGCCTCAATCAATACCTTATCGTCAAACCGCAAGGCTTCTATCAAAGCATCTGCCAACTCCGATTTTTCATTCACCTTACTAATTCCTACCGAAGACCCCTGATTGGCAGGTTTTACAAAAAGTGGCAGCCCCAAACGATCCACGACCGCATTCACGTCCAAACTCGGTGCTTGAAAACGCATCACCGTTATAAAGTCTGGTGTGGGAATGCCCGCGTCACGTATCAAACGCTTCATCACATCTTTGTCCATTGCCACCGCAGATCCCAGCACCCCAGGCCCAACAAAAGGCACATCGGCCAACTTAAGCAATCCCTGCACGGTGCCATCTTCACCCAGTGGCCCGTGCAAAACGGGAAACACCACGTCTACAGAACCCAATGAACCCGGTTGAGACGGTCGAGTTAATTCACCGCGACCTTCGGGAATCAACGCCACCAAAGTGCTTGGATCCTTCACCTCAGCCAAGCCTTCTTTGTTCGACTCTGGCAATAATTTTTCGGCCTCATTCAAAAACCAGCGCCCGGTTTTATCAATGCCAATAGGCACCACTTCATATTTGGTCTTATCAATTGCATCAATCACATTACGTGCCGACTGCAAAGACACCTCATGCTCAGATGATTTGCCGCCAAACAACACCCCCACCCGAATCTTCTTTGCCATAAAAACCGCTCCGTTAAAATTCCAAAGGTAACCTGTAAACAAAAAAATAAGCCCAAAAGGGCCGTAGGTGAATTGAAAATTGAAAATCACGACTTAAAAAAAAACCATATCAACCAAATCATCAGGCTTTTTTAAACCGTTGAAATAGATCGTTGGGGTAAACCCTGAAGCCTCCCTGCCCTGATCATAAATCAAACCAGGCATACTACGCGCGCGCGGATGCCTTAACAAAAAACCACTGATCGCTATGCTTGTCGATCTACAGGCTCTTCTCCATTCTCATTGTTTGCGTTTTCAGAAGCCTGTTTACGACGATGCCAAATCCAAAAGCCAATCCCTCCCACCGCCATCAGCGTCAAGACCACACGATTGTATGCCTTCATAACATCAATCACAAGGCCCCAGTTCTCACCAACCTTCAAACCAAAATACACCAACAAACTGTTCCACAAAAATGTGCCAAACAATACATAGAGTGTCATACGTACAGGGTTCATACGACTCATACCAGCCACAATACCTACAAAAATACGAACCGTGGGCAAGAATCGATTAAAAATCACAATTTTATCACCATAACGCGTAAACCACGCTTCGGCTTGATCAAGGTGTTCTTCAGTGGCAAACTTAAACTTAAATTTCAGAAAAAAGTCTCGACCTTTCCAAAAAGCCAAACCATAAACAAGCAAACATCCCAACACGCTGCCCGCCCACATGGCAAAATAAGCGGGCCATACCCCAATAATACCCACACCAGCCAAATAAGCGCCAAAAACAATGAGGGTGTCACCCGGAATCGGTGGGGTCACATTTTCCATAAACGCGCCAAAAAACAAAAAGAAGTAAATCCAAGCAGGCGGTTGCTCGTTCAAAAATGCCAAAAATGATGTACCAAGTTCAGATAAATATTCCAAAACATTTCCTTTAAAAACCAATGAATCAGCGAATCAGCGAATCAGCGAATCAGCGAATCTACGAATCAACAAATCCTACCCTCCAAAACCTGCTTAAGGTGTTTCGTCTATTCGTC
>JABIFK010000033.1 GCA_018650745.1 Candidatus Latescibacterota bacterium
ACGAACGTTTTTGGTTGAAGATAACCCCTATGGTGATTTGCGGTTTATGGGGACATCGAAGACGTCGTTTAAGAAATTGATTCCCGATAATACGCTTTTATTGGGTACGTTTTCAAAGACTGTGGTGCCTTCTTTTCGCATTGGGTGGATTGTGGCACCACCGCTTATTTTTGATAAGTTGTTGATTGCCAAACAGGCTTCAGATTTGCATACCAATAGCTTTAGCCAGCGTGTCGTACATCAATATTTAATGGATAATGATTTGGATGGACATATTGAAACGATTCGCAAAGCCTACGGACAAAAACGCGATGCGATGATTGCGGCGATTCGAGATCGGTTTCCTAAAGGGATCGAACATACCGAACCTGAGGGGGGGATGTTTGTGTGGTTGACGTTGCCAGAGAAGTTGTCGGCGATGACGGTGTTTGAGGCGGCCATTAAGGAGAAAGTGGCTTTTGTACCGGGGCATCCGTTTTATGTTGATCGGGATGATACGTCAACCTTTCGATTGAATTTCTCGTGCATGGATGTGGAGACGATTGAGGTGGGGATTCAACGGTTGGGGAAGGTGTTACACGATCTTTTGGATTGATCGTTTGTAATGGATAAGATATCACACTATTGTTTTTTCTTTGCAGACTCTTTTTGTGAGTAGAGGTGGTAGGCGGTGTCGGGGCCGATGAGCTTGACGGCTGATTTGCGGTTGAGTTTGATTTGGCCTTTTAGGATCATTTGGCGGTAGGCGTATTTTTTTTTGATTTCGTCGGCTTTTTCGTTCATGGGTTTGCCTTTTATATATCGTGAAATATGACGCTGTGATCAATTAGTTTTTTGTTTTTGTAGATGAATTTGCCAGAGAAGAAACGGTTTTCTTCTACCCAATTGAGGAAGATGCGGTCTCCGGGCCATAGGTTTAAATTGAATACTTCTGTATCCTCAATCCATTCCAAGTTGCCTTCGGGGGAGTCGATGAGCTCGCCTTCGAATTGGGTGGCGGTGAAGAGGAAGGCCATCCAGTCGTCGATGCCGTCAAATTTGGGGAAGGTGAGGATGCCCCTTAGATTTGGATTGTAAATGGTGAGGCCAGATTCTTCTTTGACTTCGCGTATGATACATTCTTCCGGTGTTTCTCCAGCTTCTAATTTCCCGCCTAATCCGTTCCATTTTCCTTCGTGCATGTCGTTTTCTTTTTTTACCCGGTGTAACATGAGTGTTTTGTCGTTGTGCTTGATGTAACAGAGGGTGCCTATCTTCATGGAGTATCCTTGCTGGTTTGTATGCGAATCGTATTTTTTTGGCTTTTACTTTGGTGTGGATGGCGTATAATATACATCAATCTAAATCATTTGAAATCGTAAAGGAATGTGTTTATGAGCCAACCTAATGTTATTCTTGTTTTTGGTGATCAGTGGCGGCAACAGGCTTTTGGGTATACGGGAAATAAGTGTGTGCAAACGCCAAATATCGACCAATTTGCGTCGCAAAGTCTCAATTTGACACATGCTGTTTCGGGGTGTTCGGTGTGCTGTCCGGCGCGCGCATCTTTGTTGACAGGGCAATATCCACTCACACATGGTGTGTTTGTGAATGATGTACATTTGAGTGATCGTGCAACAAGTATTGCGCAGGCGTTTAGCGGTGCAGGATATGATACGGGGTATATTGGAAAATGGCATGTGGATGGCAATGGACGGTCAAATTATATTGCGCCGGAACATAGGCAAGGATTTGACTATTGGAAGGTGCTTGAGTGTACGCACAGTTATAATGAGTCGTATTATTATGCCGGTGATTCGGATGAAAAATTGGAGTGGGAGGGATATGATGCGATTTCGCAGACCAAAGATGCACAAGCCTATATCCAAAACCATAGTCAATCCAATCCCTTTTTTGTGACCTTGTCATGGGGACCACCCCATGCACCTTATGAAACTGCGCCTGAGGAATATCGAGCGATGTACAAACCCGAAGATGTGTCTTTGCGGCCCAATGTGCCAGAAGCCAAAGCAGAAGCAGCTCGTAAGTGGATTGCTGGGTATTATGCGCATTGCACGGCGTTGGACGATTGTATGGGAGATTTGTTGAAGACTTTGGGTGATAAAGGGATTGCAGAGAATACGATTGTGTTGTTTTTTTCGGATCATGGCGATATGATGGGCTCGCAAGCTTCGGCGAAAAAACAACAGCCGTGGGAAGAGTCTATTCGGGTACCTTTTTTGTTGCGATGGGCAGGTAAATTTGGAGGTGATGGCCAGGTATTAGATGCTCGGATTGATATTCCTGATATTATGCCGACGGTGTTGGGATTGTGTGGAATTGATATTCCGGATACGGTGCAAGGTTTGGATTTTTCAAATTATTTGGGTGGGGGCGAAGATCCTTCTGATGGGGCCGCACTTTTGCAATGCCCGCATCCATTTGGACAGTGGCATCGCGAGACTGGCGGACGTGAATACCGGGGATTGCGTACGGATCGATATACCTATGTGCGGTCTTTGGATGGGCCGTGGTTGTTGTATGATAATGAAGTGGATCCCTATCAATTGAATAATCTGATAAATGATGTTGCGCATGCAGGGTTGCGGGACGATTTGGATGCGTGGTTGCAGAGGCGATTGGATGCGATGGGAGATGAATTTAAGCATGGGTTGGAATATGTTAAAGATTGGGGATATACGGTTGATGCGCGAGAGACGGTGCCTTATACCAATTAGAAATACGAAAGGCAAATAACATTTAGAAAAGAGATGATGATGCCTCCGATTAAGATACTATCTATTGCCGCGGGGAGTCGCGGTTCGGGTTATGCCACATATGCAGAGAAACACCCTGAACGGGTACAAATTGTGGGCGTGGCAGAGCCGCGTGATTTCTATCGCCAGCAAATGGTGGGCAACTATGATATTCCGATGGCCAATACGTTTACGGATTGGCGAGAAGCGGTGAAGCGCGAGAAGTTTGCAGATGCGGTGATTATTGCAACACAAGATGCGATGCATACAGAACCTGCGATTGCGTTTGCAGAGAAGGGGTATCACATTTTGTTGGAGAAGCCTATGGCGCCAACAGAGGCAGAATGTATTCGCATTGCGGAAGCTGCTAAGCGAAACAATGTGATTTTGGCCGTGTGCCACGTGATGCGATATACGCACTATACACAGAAGTTGAAAGAGGTAGTGGCTTCGGGGGTGATTGGTGATGTTGTTAATTTGCAGCACTTGGAGCCTGTGGGGTATTGGCATCAGGCGCACTCGTTTGTGCGCGGCAATTGGCGCAATGAGACTGAGTCGTCGTTTATGTTGTTGGCCAAGTCATGCCATGATTTGGATTGGATACGCTATGTTATGGGTGCACCGTGCAAGTCGCTGTCTTCGTTTGGGTCATTGAAGCATTTTCGCAAAGAGGAGCAACCAGAAGGAGCGGCAGATCGATGTTTGGATTGTGATGTGGAAGCCGAGTGCCCCTATTCGGCAAAGCAGATTTATTTGGGGCGCTTGGACAAGGGGCAGACGGGGTGGCCGATTGATGTGTTGACACCTGATGTCACAAAAGAAAGTGTGATGGATGCATTGCGCAATGGTCCATATGGGCGTTGTGTGTATGCATGTGATAATGATGTGGTCGACAATCAGGTGGTGAACATGTTGTTTGATGGTGGGCGCACTGCGTCTTTTACCATGACAGCATTTAATGAGGCAGGCCATCGTAAGACGCACATTTTTGGAACGAAGGGTGAGTTGTATGGCGATGGTACAAAGATTACACGGTTTGATTTTTTGACGGATGAAACGGAAGTGATTGATACATCGACGACGGATGCGTCGATATTGGGTGGACATGGTGGTGGAGATTATGGGATTATGCACAGTTTTGTTGAGGCTGTGACGACGGGTGATCCATCAAAAGTACTTTCTGGGGCAGATGAATCGCTTGAAACACATCGGATGGTTTTTGCAGCTGAAAAAGCACGGAAAGAACATTGTGTGGTGGATCTATAGACGTGATTCATGAGACAATTGATTGGGTTGTTCACGTCTTTAATACGCATTGAAGATTTGATTAAAGAGGTTTTGGATGAATCGTGGTCGAAATGTTTTGGGTGAAGATATGGAAGATTGTGGCACTGCTCCGATAACGGGATTTTTTCGGGATGGGTGTTGTCGTACTGGCCCACAAGATGTGGGGTTGCATATTTTGTGTGCAGAGATGACACAAGAATTTTTGACGTTTTCCAAGTTGTCAGGCAATGATTTGAGCACGCCGATGCCTGATTATCACTTTCCGGGTTTGCAACCGGGTGATCGTTGGTGTTTGTGTGTGTTGCGTTGGAAAGAGGCATTGGAAGCAGGTGCTGCACCACCTGTGGTTTTGGCTGCGACGCATGTTTCTACGCTTGAATTTGTCGATTTGGATGATTTGAAAGCACATGCCGTAGCTTTATAGTGGTAAAAATAACACTAAGAAATGAGCCCACTGTGGATGATTCACAGTGGGTTTTTTATGTGTACCGTTTTTTGATCTGCCATATGAATGCTTGCAACAGCTTTTGTGGGCTATTATATTGTTATTTAACATGATGTTATAATTTTAACCTGATATATTTGTGTGGTAAAAAATGCCTATTTTAAAACGGATACTTGAAGCACTTCTCATTGCACTGGTTTACTCTCTTTCGGGAAAACTGGGCCAAACGATGGCTATTCTGCCTGGTCATGCGACACCTATTTGGCCACCAGCGGGTGTTGCTCTGGCGTTCCTCTTATTATTGGGCAATCGTCGCGCCCTACCTGGTCTTCTTATAGGCGCATACACTGACAATCTGTCTTTCTTGACTCATACGGCAGATATTCTTGTGATGGCAAACGTTTTTTTGAAGAATACGGGTGTTGTCATAGGGGCGGTGGTTCAGCCGATTATGGGCGTGTATCTCATTCAGCATTTTATAGGTCGCGAAGGTCCGCTGTATTCCATTAAAAGCTTTCTTCGTTTCATAGCAATCATTCCCATTATGTGTTTGTTCAGTGCCTCATTTGGTACATCCAGTCTTGTTTTGGGTGGGTCAGCTCCTTGGTCAAAATATACCGAGATTTGGCTTACTTGGTGG
>JABIFK010000032.1 GCA_018650745.1 Candidatus Latescibacterota bacterium
CTCACATTCTTTGGTGTGCGTTTCCCAAAAGATGCGGTGTCGTTCAGACATATCACCATCCATAAAAGCCCAAAGCACGTGATCGAACTGGTTACAAATTTTATCATTTTCTGCCATAGGGTTCTCCTGTATGGGTTATTTGTTTTCTTCAAAAATAGGTTTGAGGATCGGTTTGATTTTGGCAACGGCATAGCGCATTTGACTGATGACGGTGCTGATGGAAACGCCTTCTTGTTCGGCTATTTCTCGAAAGCGCAGGTTGGCATGGGTACGTAACAAAAAGACGCGTCGTTGTTCTTCGGGTAGTTCTGATAGTGCTTGTTCAACATGGCGTGTGAGGTCGCGTCTCTCGGTTTCTTCATCGGGGCGTAGAAGTGAGCCTATAGCTACGTCGACGAGGGCATCGTCGGTGGTGACATGGCGTTGTCTGACAGCGTCACGTCGTTTGGTATCGCGTGCGACATTGTTGGCAATGCGAAAGAGCCAATGATGAAAGGTGCCTTCTTCGCGGTATTTGGGTAACGCTTTTAAGACGCGTAGAAAAGTCTCTTGAAATAGATCATCTGCCCGATCAGGCGCGCCTGTAAGGCGCAATAAAAAAGTGTAGAGTGCGTTTTTATGCCGCCCCAAGAGGGTCTCAAAGGCGTCTGTATCGCCCTTTTGATATTTTTGAATAAGTTCTGCGTCTGTCATATTGAAGGCCTTTGTTTATTAAAACGCAGGGATGTCGGAATTTATTTTAAACTAGTTGTCGTTTGTTTTACTCTTCTGCCCATCCACGAATGGTGACGATGGCATCTATGATGGTGTTGTGTTTGCGATTATAAATGAGGTAGAGTTTGAGTTGACGTGTGACCAATGGGTGATGAGAGGGTAAGGTGTCGAGCACACTTTCGATGAGTAGGTTTTCGTTGTTTTGTATGTGTGTGGCGCGAAAGGTTTGGTTTTTGAAGGCGGGCAATTCGTAGTCCGCCATTTCCTTTTTTGCCCAGTTTGATAGGTTGCGAACTTTCTCTGCAGTGATTTGGTTGAGAATGGTTTCTCTTTGGTGAATCCAGGTAAAAGCAACTTGTCGAATGGATTTTCCATATTGAGACGCAGCACACCGCTCCCAAGTTTCTTCGGGTAGGGGTGTCATTTCGGAGAGAAAACGAACTTGCTTGGGTGCTTGCGCACATGCAAGTAGTGTGAGTAAGAGGCAGATACGAAAGGTCATTTGTGGGCGTTTCTAATGGTTTGGACGATGTCTGAAATGGCGTCTCGGTCTGACCATTCGGACATGGTGTTTTTGAGTTCGGTTTCTTTTGATTTCAAGTCGGTGATGGATTGGAGGAGGGTGTCGGGTGTGAGGTCGTCTTCGGAGAGGACGAGGCTGTATCCCGTATTTTTGAAGGATTGTGCGTTGAGGATTTGATCGCCTCGGCTGGCACGTGCAGAGAGTGGAATGAGGAGAGCGGGTTTGTGTAAGGTGAGGAGTTCAAAGAGTGTCGTTGCACCGGCACGCGAGATAACAAAGTCTGTTGCTGCGAAGATATGAGGCAAGTCGTCGCTGATGTATTCGAATTGGGCATATCCGTCTGTTTGACTCAAGGTTTTGTCGAGATTTCCGCGACCGCATAGATGGCAGATTTGAAACGTTTTGAGCAGGTCTGGCAGCACCGATCGGATTGTTTTGTTGATGGCTTGCGCGCCTAAGCTGCCTCCTATAATGAGAAGGACGGGTTTGTCTGAGGAAAAACCACATAACTCCCGCCCTTTTTGTGCATCACCCTTGCGCAATTCTTCTCGGACTGGAATGCCTGTGTGTACGGCTTTGTTGGCTGGCAAGTGTTTGGCGGTTTCGGCAAAAGCATGACAGATGTGATTGGCAAAGGGGAGGGCGAGTTTGTTGGCCAGACCTGGGGTGATGTCTGATTCGTGGATGATGACGGGGATGCGACGTAGCCAAGCGGCCCAGACAACGGGTGGGGTGACAAAACCGCCTTTGCTGAAAACGACATCGGGTTTGATACGACCCAGTGTGAAGAATGCTTTGATGAATCCGAGTTTGATGCGAAAGAGATCGGTGAGGTTTTGCCAGTCGATGTATCGACGTAGCTTGCCTGCGGGTATGGCGTGATATGGAATTTTTATGTCGTTGATCAGGTCGTGTTCGATGCCGTCTTGGGTACCGATATAATGGATGTCATATCCGGCACTTTTAAGTGCTGGTATAAGCGCAAGGTTGGGCGTGACATGCCCTGCGGTGCCGCCGCCTGTAAGTACGATGGTGGGCAATGGTTTTCCTTATTAAGCTTGAATATGGACAATGGCATCGGGTTCTTGCCAGTGGCGTTGGTCTTCAATCCATTCGTGAGATTTGAAGTTTGTGGCGACGTCCTTGATAGCGGTTTCGATGACATTTATGTTTTCAAGATCGGCCACGCCAATACCCAGTTGATTGGCATAGTGGAGGATGCCTTGTTCAAGAGGCTCATATCCCATGACTTTGGTCATGACGGCGTCTACGGCAAAGACATCTGTGCTGGCAGCAGCCACACCCAGTTCAACGGCGTCGGTGCCACCGGGGCCATTGCCTTGTAGGCCCACTGTGCCATCAACAATGCCAATGGTGGGTTGGAGGTATTTGGCCAAACGAATGAGGTTGATATTCATGCGCTTGGATTCGTTGGGGCGTTGGCGTTCTTTGTGCGTGGGAAAACCGTGCATTTTGACGCGGTCTTCTTTTCGGATGGTGCCCATGATCATGTTTTTGAGTGCAAGTGTGACGACGGTGACATCGTGGGTTTTTGCGACGGCCATGGAGATGGTACAGGGGCAGTCCAGGACCGTTTTAGGCATATGAATTTGATACTCAGTTTTGTCATCGAGAAAGATGGGCGTGGTTTCCCATGCGGTTTCTTCGTTGAGGTCTATGAGTTGGATGGGGATGTCGTATTCTTCTTTTAGGGCATGGTAGCCGAAGTTTTCAAAGGCTTCGCCGGAGTGTTTTTCGTTGCCCCCTTCGGCGATGAGGATTTCTTTGGGGGGATTGGGGGTGGTGAGTAAGAAATCTATTGCGCCGCGCATGGCATCGGCGTGCGAAGAGGCCAGTTGGTTTTTGGCGGAGAGGAAGTTGGGTTTGAGGAGCACTTGCTCGGTTACTTTGGGGGTGACGTCGTTGCGGATGAGGTCGAGAGCTCCGAAGATGTTTTGGCGGCGGTTTTCTCGTTTGGCGAGACCGACGTTGGTTTTGGACACTTAGAGGCTCCTTAATTATCGCGTTCCCAAGGGAAAGAGAATGTGGGCATGTTGACGTAGCGATCTGTTTTGAGGGTTAATTTTGCGCCGCTGCCGGGTGCCAGGCGGATGAGCAACCAAGACGAGTTGAGGGACTTGGATGTGCCATCAGTATCTATGTTTGTAAACTGATGTTCGGCGTAGGCACCGGCTTGGATGATGACGTCGCGGTTTTCGGTTTGGTTGATGTTGACCAAGGAAAGTGTGACGCTGTCGGCGGTGAGAGATTCGACCAAGGCGGCGACGTCTTGGGGGAGGCCGGGGCGTTGGTTTTGCTGATCAAAGTAGCGTACGCGTGCATGGAGCGGTTCGCCGTGGCGTGGGGCAAGGCCGCCCAATTGTTGTTGGATGAGGGTGTTGACAGTGGTTGCTGGGTTGTAGGGGATGGGATCATCCGATAAGCGTGTGTCGGTGCTGGTGTTGTCGTTGCGTACGGTTTCCATTTTGGTGCGGATGCTGCTTAAGGCATTGCGTAATGTATCAGTAGGATAAGATTGGTTTTTGCCTTGGAGAAAATCGAGCCAAGGGTTTTGGGGGATGTATTGAAGGTCGGCTTCGTTCATTGTCCAATAATAAACGTCTAAGGCCCCTTGGTTATAGGGTTGGGGCTTGAAGCCGTACCAGCCGTCGTCGCCATACATGTGTGGATATAGCGTTTGGCCGTCTTCCGTTTTGCTGTTGCTGTTCACATTGTTGAGCATGGTGCCCCATACGTTGGGGTATTTTTGATCGCCGGTTAGGAGCAGGGCGTTGCCAAAGCCGGCTACGCCTCGATAGAGGGCGTTGCGGTCTGAGAGGGTGCCGTTTTGGGGGACGACAACGGTGAAGCCCCAGCCGTAACA
>JABIFK010000402.1 GCA_018650745.1 Candidatus Latescibacterota bacterium
ATCCTGATCTCCGTAGGCTTGCCCCGTTGTCACATGAAACACAATCCGCTCTGATCGATCCACAGACGGCGCCGTTCGAAAACGTCCCGTCAGCATCTGCCCCATCTCCCCAGTACGCGATTCTACTTCAACCTGATACGCAGTTCCCGGTTGCAAATTCACCAACTTAATCTGCCGTATAAAATCACGATCCGAATCCACAGCCTGCCAATTCGTCTCTTGCCAATCCTTTTTACCCTGCACCGCATAACGTACCCGCACGTCCCCAGCTATACCCGGCACAGCCCCCTCAATCGTATGCACATCTGACCCATCGGGAAACCGCACAACAGGTAAACGGTTAGGCCTTCCTTTCCGGGGTTTGAGCTCACCTGTCTCAGGATCTTTATACCGAACAATTGGCTTCGGATGATCTTTGCCCAAACGCTCAGAGATACGCGTCAAACGTGTCCAAATAATCGCACTGTTTTGATCCACTTCACAAATTTTGATGCCCGTAGCTTGATACGGTCCCTCCGCTTGAACGTTGCCCAACAAAACCATCAGCATGAAACTGGCCATTACAAATTTCATAAAACACCTCTGAGAGATTGGTTAAATAAATCAACTTTTTCTTATAGAGTAAGATACCCGATAGCAGATCATACACATCAACAAAAGAAGTTGTCTTTTCCAACAAAATGATTAAAATGCAAAACATTAATTTTGTTCAGACCTAACAATAGAAAGGCCCATTTCATGTTCCAACAAGTCAAAGCCGCTGCCATTTCCTTTGTTCCCCAAAAATTCGAATTAGAATCCAATGCCAATCAATTAGAAATAATGTTCCGCGAAGCTGCGGCGAATGGTGCCGAATTAGCCTTAGGCCCCGAAGGGGTCTTAGAAGGTTACGTTGTCAACGAAATCATTGCAGGAGAAGTGCCTGCAAAAAAAATGCGCGACGTTGCAATCTCCCTCCGCGATCCCATCATCAACAGATTTCGCGCATTGGCCCGCGAACTCAATATGTGTCTCGCATTTGGTCTGGCCGAAGCCATTGACAAAGACGTCTACAACTGTGCCGTCTTCATCGATCAGACCGGGCGTTTGCGTGGCACCTATCACAAAATGCAATTGGCCGAAGGGTTCCATTCTTCGTGGTGGTTCAACCGCTTGGGCAAAAACAGCCGCGCATTTCAAACACCTTATGGTCGTGCTGGTTTTCTCATTTGCAACGACCGTTGGAACGCCGACATTGCGCGCATCCCCGTCTTAGACGGTGCACGTTACCTGCTCATCCCTTCATTCGGCTCCCGCTCCAAATCCCAAGACCTAGCCGTCTTAGCACGCGCACGAGAAAATGGTGTCCCAATCGTCGAAGCCAACGTCGGTGTTACCATGATTATCAGCCAAGGCGAAATCGTCGCGCGTTCACGCAAACAAACCACCATCACCTACGGCACCATCGATATTCCTGCACCACCGTCCAAGCAAAATCGCGACGCTCATGAACAAGACTTCTTAACTTGGCGCAAAAAAGAAATGTCGGCGCGACACAAAAAAACCCAAGCCAAAAAACAGAAAAAATAGATTTCACTAATCGAACAAAGCCAAGATACGATCCCCAAAATAGAAAGACAAGAGATCTATCTGCCAAAAATAAACGCCGAAGCGTGATCACACTTCGGCGTTTATTTTTTATCACATCGTTTCTAAAATTCAATCATTCCACTGACCACATCCCTCAAACGGCATATGTTCCCTCTCTACAAACCGAGGACGATCCGCGTACAGATTTTGAACACCCTCTGTCTTCTCACCACGCAGTAAAATATTTTTATGCTCTTCTTTGTTCACCCACGTACTCGTTGGAATATATCGCAACGTAAGACCCACGCGCCATTCATCCGACGTATTAGCATTGGATCCATGAATAATATTTGGATTGTGAATCGAAATATCACCCGCTTTCAATTCAAGATCCACCGCCTCAGAATCGTCAATCTGATCGGGCCGAATCCCCACACCCAAGACAAATTTTTCGGTATCCAATTCCATTAAATCTCGGCGCTTCAACAAATGTTTGTCTTGGGTACCCGGCAACACCCGCATACATCCATTTTCAATTTTGGAATCCGTACCAGCCACCCAAAGTGTCGTCACTTCCATGGGTTCAAGTGGCCAATACGATCCATCCTGATGCCACTGCACAGCTTGCCCAGTCTGCGGTCTCTTTGCAATATAATGCGCGGCAAACAGTGCAATGTCCGATCCAATAAACTGCTCGGCAATATCCAACAAACGATCGTCCCCCACCAGGCGGTGCATAAACGGGTCGTGCGCCAACAAATTGTGGTGCAATCGTTCAGGCCTCAAATCAGGGTGTTTTTTCATCAGCCAATGCACATGATCAACCGTCTCTTGTGCCAAACCAGCATCAATCGCATTTCGGGCAACAACATATCCATTTTCATCGTATTCTTGACGTAAGTCTGTTTTTAAAAGTGTGTCCATTATACATTACCTACTTTGGTGAAAGACAATGTCTTGGTCTGGAGAAACAGCTTGCAATAATTCATCGAGCTTTTCAATTGTGGGCACTGAAGTTCCTCGTTCATAACGAGCATAAGCATTACGTGATTTTGCACCCAAACGATTCGCCACATCGGCCAAAGACAAACCGCTCTTTTCGCGCTGCCGCCGTAGAAGCAAACGAACCATTGTTCGTGTATCTTCTGAGCCAACCTCAAAAGACCCTTCTCTGCCTGGATATACAGTCACAACAAAATCTGACCGATTAGCCAACGTTTCCAATAAGTCTTTGACCATCTCAAACGTTTCTTTTTTTGTAGACCCTTGGGTCATCGCTTCAAGAATAGGTACCTCAGCCAACCAGAACCGACCATCTTTAAATATCGAACCAGAAAACCGCATCCTCAACCTCACTTTCTTGCCCGACGAAGAATAACACGCGCCAGTCTCTCGTTAATCTCCCGATGACGCGGAATAGCTTCTTCACGCTCGCCATTTGTCCAGACATCGTGTTTTCCACCGTGCCGCAAAAACCGCCAACCCAATTTTCGCAATGTATTTTCTAAATCACGTTTTTTTATATAGAAGTATACACATATACGTGTTCACCACCAAGACAAAGATTCTAAAACCGCAACGTAAACACCGTCTTTTTGTTCAATTCCGATTGTACACTAATGGTCCCACGGTGCACCCGCATAATTTGTCGAGACAAAGACAGACCAATACCTGACCCCTCGCGTTTGGTCGTAAAAAACGGAATAAAAATTCGCTCTTGTACTTCCGCCAAAATACCTGGGCCATTATCGCGCACCCGAATCACCACCCGGCCTCTGCGGTCCAATTGTGCCGTCAAATCAATCCGAGCATTTTCCCGGCCCGTTAATGCTTGGCTGGCATTGCGCAGCAAATTAATCAACACCTGTTCAACCAAATCAGGGTCTGCCGTCAACTCCAGTGTTTCGGGTGCAATCGCCACTTGAAGCACAATATTTTTCTCTTCTAAATCTGTATTCATCAACTGAACAATATGTGAAAACAATTCTGACACCGCAAAAATCTTAAAATCAGGTTTGGGAATACGCGTCAGTTCACGATAAGTCTCCACAAAATGCAACAACCCTTGGCTGCGAGACTCGATAGTCTCTAATGCCATATGCACATCAGACAACGTTTCAGAATCTTCTTCACCACCCTGTTCCGGAATCATACCACGCACCGTAGATGCCAAAGACGAAATGGGTGTAATCGAATTCATAATTTCGTGTGTCAACACCCGAATCAACTTTTGCCAAGCCTCCATCTCCTGCTCTTCCAACTCACTTTGGATATTTTGCACAGATGCCAAAGTAAACGTCTCGCCACGCATTCGCAATTCGGTAGCGTACACCACCAACTGAAGCAACTCATCGTCATCGTCCACTTTCACCAAAGACTTTTCACCCGACCGCATCCTGAGCAACACCTCAACCAAAGGTTTGCTAAATGATTCCAATTCTCGAACATCTCGAACATGCGGTCTGCGCAACAAACGCAATGCTGCTGTGTTAATCAACTCCACACGACCATCATTTGCAAAACAGATCAAACCAATGCCAATGTGTTGTACGACAGTGTGCAAATATTGAAAGTGCTCTTCTTTATCGGCACGCGTTTTTCGAAACGCATCAAGTACTTCATTAAACGCTTCTTTCAAGTCTGTATAAGTCGACCCCAGTCCCGTTCCCAGACTAAATGACTGCGAAAAATCTTCGTAGCGAATCGCCTGTAAAAAACGTGTCAGATCACGGTTGGTACGTTCAACATAATGAATAAGTGCCCCTACCTGATACAATGTCCACGCACCCACAATCACCAACGTGGCATAATACGTTGTTTGAAAAATGAGATAGAAAAACAAATAGGCTGTCGCACACAACAACATAACACGTAAAATGCACACCAGCCGAAAATGTCTATAGGCCATATTTTTCCAACCGTCGATAGAGTGCACTGCGCGTCAGACCCAATTCTTTGGCCGCTTGGCTGATGTTGCCACGATACTTTTCTATTGCTTTGCGAATCACCGTCTTTTCCACACGCTCCAAATTAAAATCTTCAAAATGCACGTCACCACCTTCGGGCACCTGTGATGGTGTCAGCAAAAAATCTTCCGCCTTTAATGAACCCTTTTCATTCATAATCACCGCACGTTCAATGGCGTGTTGCAACTCTCGAATATTTCCCGGCCACTGATAAGACGTCAAATGATCCAAGGCGGCAGGTTGCAATTTAATATTTGGTTTGTGATACTTTTTTGCATACGTCTCCAAAAAACTATCCACCAATAAAGGAATGTCGTCTAACCGCTCGCGCAGAGCTGGCAAATGTAATTCCACCGTATTGACCCGATACAACAAATCTTGTCGAAATTCATTGCGATTGACCATATCGTGTACCGGCATATTCGTTGCACAAACCAACCGCACATCAATCGGAATCGCCTTGTTGGTACCCAAGCGGGTGACCGTTCGTGTCTCCAATACGGTCAACAGCTTTGCCTGAAGCGGCAAAGACAAATTGCAAATTTCATCCAAAAACAAGGTACCGCCCGACGCAATTTCGAAACGCCCTGCACGGTCTGCTTTTGCATCGGTAAACGCCCCCTTTTTGTGACCAAACAACTCACTCTCAAACAAACTCTCACTTACCGCACCCAAATCCACCCGAATAAACGCTTGATCCGCCCGCTCCGATTGCCGGTGCAATGCACGCGCAACCGCATCCTTACCTGTGCCATTTTCGCCCAAGATCAACACATTGGCATCGGTCTGGCCGACCTTTTGAATAGTATCAAACACCTGCATCATTGCCGCAGATGTCCCCACCATATCGGGAAACTGACCATCCAAATCAGCGTGCAATTGTGCCTGCTGTGCCCTAAGCTTTCCCACTTCCAATTGCGATTTGCGCAACTTAGAAGCCGCTGAGAGCGTGGCCAACAATTTCTCATTTTGCCACGGTTTGAGCACAAAATCCACGGCCCCTTCTTTAATCGCCTGAACAGCCGTCTCTACGCCCCCATAAGCTGTAATCAAAATCACCACAGCCGATGGATCAATTTCCAAAATACGTTTGAGCCAATGAAACCCTTCTTTGCCACTGGTGGCATCTTGTGCAAAATTCATATCCAGCAAAATCACATCGTAGCTGTCATCTTGCAACAAAGTCGGGATCAAATTGGGGTCGGGCTCGGTCACCACCTGCTCCGCGTGTTGTTTTAAGTACAATCGCGCAGCCAACAATACGTCTTGATCATCATCCACAATTAAAATTTTATCAAACACTTTCATAAACCCCTCCCGTCTCGCCCTAACTGGCGAAACGTAAAACGTGAAACACGAGACAGAACACAATAAGCCACAAATACTTTAACCGCTGGATGCTTACACTTATCAATTTTATTCCGTCTCAATACCGCACAAAGTATGCCAAACTCACATTTCTGCGATATTTTGACGCCAACCATGTTTGTTATAATAAGTTAAAAAGTCAAGCAGAACGCGAATTGTACGTCCATCGTAATTTGAAAGTGTTCATTATCGGACACTACTGTATCATTACCGGACACTTTTGGGTTCATTGAAACAATATGAATTATGACGCAAATCCTTCAATATAAATCAATGTTTTTGTAAACATATTAATTTGAAAGTGTTCATTATCGGACACCACTGTATCATTATCGGACACTTTCTGAGCCTATTCAATATCCCCAAAACACACAAGACACTACAAAACAATAACTTGCTCCCTTGGCACATGAATCGCTGTATAATTTAAATATAAAAAAATTCATTCTTCTGCAACACACAATGAGGTTGATATGTCTCAATCACAACACGACCAAGCACTCATCCATCAAGCTCAAGCAGGTAACAAGGTCGCATTCAATACTCTTTATCAAATGCACCAATCACGCGTACGCACTTTGGTTGCCAAATATGCCCAAGACGCCGACGACTTAGAAGACCTTCAGCAAACCGTTTTTGTCAAAGCATTCTTGGGCATCAAACGCTTCCGAGGAGACGCCGCATTCACCACGTGGCTCACACGCATTGCAATCAATGTAGGCACCACGCACCTGCGTAGTTTGCGCACCCAACGCAACCGCCAAACCAAACTCGAACAATTGCCCGAACAACAACCAGAAAACACACCCGAAGATATGACACTCAAACACGAACAGCTGCGTTTGGTCAAACAAGGCATTCGCTCATTGCCCAAACCCCAAAGACGCGCCGTATGGTTGCGATATATGAAAGACTTTTCATATCAAGAAATTGTGCAAGAACTCAACGTGCCTTTGGGCACCGTCAAAATTTGGCTTCACCGAGGCAAACACCAGCTCAAACGCGAGCTTGAAAAATTGATGCTCTTACAAATGGAAACCGGAATGAATGTTTGACGTACACAACGCAAACCAATTTTGTATTTATGAACCTTAAGGAACCATGCGTTGACATATAAAATAGTATCTATATCTTCCATTTAATTATTTAGGACAAAGGATATGATGGTGTCAGAACAAACTCCCAATCAAAAAGAAGGCAAAGTCGTGGACTTGCAATCAAGTTCAACAGGCCCAAAAAAAGTACCCAGCTTCTTAAGCGGTGCAGCAAACAAACCCGGTGCGCAACAACAACCAGAGCCCGAAAAAAGTGGCACGGGTATGGATCGCCAAGTCAAAGTAAACAAGTGGACGCTCAAACGCATTGCCAGCATTGCCGCCGTCGTTCTCTTTGTAGGTGCAGTGGTCTATATGGCCATCTTTGGCGATCACAGTGCCAAACTCAATGTGCAGATTGAGCGCATTACAATCTCCGAAGTAATCCGCGGCCCCTTTCAAGAATTCATCGTACAACGCGGTACCGTACTGCCCTTTCAAACCCACTACATCGACGCACTCGAAGGGGGTCAGGTTGAAGAGATCTTCTTAGAAGAAGGTACGATGGTTGAAAAAGACACACCCATTCTAAGATTGTCCAATCCAAGAACAGAACAAACGGTCATGAATCAGGAGGCCACACTCTTTGAACAAATCAATATCATGGAAAACACACGGCTTAATCTAGAATCTCAAGCCAACCAAAACCTTCAACAACTCATGCGTGGCGAACTCGATTTACAACAAAAAGAACGTGCGTATAATCGTGTCAAAGTACTTTACGAACAAGGGCGCGACAGAGGTTGGATTTCGAAAGACGCATTTCTAACATCACAAGAAAACTACGATCACGCAAAAAGACTCAAAGAGTTTCTTGGTCTCCAGTTTCAGTTTACCTAGTTCCCCTTTATCCGCACCCATCAAGGGGGCACACAAACAAAACAAAACTGTGAGTAGGATTCTCATTTAATCGTAATTATATGTCGGCCTGTGCGGCACGATGCTGAGTGGGAGGTTCTTACGGGACTTTAGTGAC
>JABIFK010000886.1 GCA_018650745.1 Candidatus Latescibacterota bacterium
CGTCCATTCGTGATATTGGTAAAGAAACACATTATGGGTTGCGCATTGCATTTACCCTGTTTGGTGCTGGTGTGATGGGGATATTGACATTTTGTCAATATCGGCTCACGTGGTGGCCGTTGCACCCGATAGGTTTTTCGGTGGTCACTTTTTATTCGGCACGCACGGCTATTTTGTCGGTGTTTTTAACTTGGTTGATCAAGTTGATTATTTTGCGTTTTGGTGGCATTGCGCTTTATCGGCGTGCCAAGCCCTTTTTTATTGGGCTGATTGTGGGATATACATTGTCGTTGGTTGTGAGTATGACTGTGGATCTGATTTGGTTTCCTGCACAAGGGCATAATTTGTTCTGGGGAGATTAAACAAGGCAAAAGTAAAAAGTGAAAAGTAAAAAAGAGAATCTTAATTTGCAGTAGGTGAGGATTGGATTTGGGTAAGAGACAGTTCACATTTTTGCGGAATCGATTGCGCGACTCTGAGGTTCGCGATCAAATTTATCGGGTGATTCGTATTGCCTTGATTGTGATTGCTGTGGGAGCGTGTGCGGTATTGATTGCTGCGTTTATGATGCAATTGGATGTGCTGATTGTTGCTTTTTCGGGTGTGTTGTCTGTCGCACTGGCCTTTTATTTGTTTATTCGCTTGTGGCCGCAAAAGGCACTTGTTGAAAAGGCGCCTGTTAAAACTGTAAGGCCCAAACCAAAACCTATGAGCCCAGAGGAATATCGGCGGCAACGTACAAAAGCACAGCAATTGATCCGTGATAAAGCGGCACCAGCATTGGCAAAGGCGATTCGTGGGTATTTGCAGCAGGATGAGATGCAGCAGAAGGTGGCGTGGCGAGAAAAGCGGAGATAGGGTCATGTCGGGAATGGGGAATCATCGAATATCAAGGGTAGGCGTGCAGTAAAAATAGGGATGTGAACGCAATACGGGGGGTGGAAGAGCGTTAAACGCAGCAGAAAAAAACAAAGGCAATAAGAACAAAACGGCAATGAGGCGATCAGCTCATTGCCGTTTTATTTTTGGAATGATTCGGGAAATTTGTAGATGTATATAGAATATCCGACGCGGTCGATGGGATGGTATTTGGTTAGCCAATCGATGTCAAGATTGTGTTGCTTTTTAATTTTGCGAAGCCAAGTCAGATAGTGGGCACTGATGGCATAATACCCTGGCTGTGGTTGGGTTATATGTGTTGTGTTTAAGGGCAATGTTTCTGACTGAATACCATAGACGTTGGGAGATAAGCTGCCAAAATACATTTGCCTCAATGGGCGTGCTTGGGGATGGTTTTGTTGCCAGTTTAAAAGGCCGGGCAAGTCTTGTCCCCAATCGATGTTGCTGTCGTCGAGTAAGTAGGGGCCTCTTGTGGGGCCGCCCACCGCTTGATTAAAAAAAGATAAATGGTGTGGATATATTTGGAAGGACTCTAAAAACGCAATACAAAATAATCCGGCAATGAATCCTTTGCGCAAATGAGAGGGCGTGTTGCTTAGTGTATGGGCGCAAAATAGGAGGAGGAATGGTAGGGCTGGCAAGATGCGTCGGTAGCCCAAATTGCTTTGGTCAAAACAGGAGACAATGATAATTAATAGAGCGGGAGTCAGTAAGAAAACAGCTTTGTTTCTGTCTTGAGAATTGCGAATCAAGAGGATGGCCGCAGCACTTATGGTCAACAGTGTTGCAATGGGTGTTTTGATGAGAAATGCAATAATATAATAGTACCAAAAGGGTTGATCTGATACCTCACCGAGTAAATAGAATTGATAACTGGCATTGGCATTGGCATAGATTTTTTGCAAACCGTTTAAATATATTGTTAGATCAAATGTGAAATTGTAACCCGCGCCAATTGTGAAAACGATTGCAATAATCACCAAGCCTCCCCCTTTGATAAGGTCTGAAAAGGAGATTGCTTTTTGCCAAACACAAAACAAACCTAAAAGAATAAATGTAGGTCCGAGTAAAAGGGCTGTGTATTTGGTAAGCAATGCCAAGCCGGTGATAAAACCGCATAAAAGCCAGGTTTTCCAACGCAAGTGATGTGTTGCATACCAAAAGGCACAGGTGGCAAAAAACATAAATGCTGCGCAGCCCAAATCGGTGGTGGCAAGTTTGGCATGGGCAAGTAAATTGGGCGAGCACGCCGCCAGTGCCGATGCCAATAGAGCAGGTAGGGTTCCGTAAAGCTTTTGCCCCCAAAAAAAGATGCACAGAATGAGGAGCGTGCCAATAAGAAGGGTAGATAAACGCGCGCGTTGACTGATGGTTTGGAGGTGTTGTGCGTTGGTTTGTATGAAATATTGACCATTGACAATATGCTGGGCGTCTTGCCAGACTTTGTGGGTTGTATCAATTTGACGCAATTTAAGCGATAACAAGGGCAAGGCGTGTAGGTGTTGCAATAGAGGTGGTGCTTCGGAATTCATTCGGAAATCATTGCGGGTGAGATAGCTATAGCCTGATGCGATGAAGACGGGTTCGTCCCACGTGAGTGATTTGGATAGACCGCCCCAGTAACCTTGGGATAAAAAGGCAAGTGCAAATACAAAAGGTAATATGCGTGTGATGGGTGTTTTCATGATATGAGAATGTAATATTGTGTCTTAAAAACAACAAATAAAATTCGTTTATTGGCTGTTTGGGCCTGATGCTTTTGGCTTTATTGTGCGAGATATCGTCAGTGCACTGGCTTGACAAACCCTATTTGCAAAAGTATATTCGAACACATTCAATTAACAGGGTCGTGCCATGATCCCTGAAACATTACAATACTCTATTATAAGGAGGCCGAGTATGGCACGCGGAGGCGTAAACAAGGTTATTATTTTGGGCAATGTGGGGGCTGATCCGGAGTTGCGTTATACACCGGGT
Organism: Candidatus Latescibacterota bacterium; assembly: GCA_018650745.1. Lineage (GTDB taxonomy): Bacteria > Latescibacterota > UBA2968 > UBA2968 > UBA2968 > JABIFK01. The sequence continues at coordinate 2,878 of JABIFK010000886.1, forward strand.
GGTGCAGGTGTGACAAACTTCAACATTGCAACCAACGAAAGTTGGACAGACAACAACAGCGAGCGCCAAGAACGTACGGAGTGGCATCGCATTGTTGTTTGGGGGCGCTTGGCGGAAATTTGCAATCAGTATTTGCGCAAAGGCAGCAAAGTGTATATTGAAGGTCGTTTGCAAACACGCAGCTGGGAAGGCCAAGATGGTCAAAAGCGCTATACGACAGAAGTTGTGGCACGTGAAATGCAAATGTTAGATGGACGCGGTGATATGGATGGCGGTGGTGGTGGCGGTTATAATAACAACAGTGGTGGTAGTGGTGGTAGTGGTAGTGGTGGTAGTGGTGGTAGCGGTGGTAGTGGTGGCGGTGGAGGTTATAATAACAGTGGCGGTGGTGGTGGCGGTAACAACAATTATAACCAAACGCCATCTTCTGCACCACAGGCTGCGCCAAGTGGCGCGCCGCAAGGTGGTGGTTCATCAGAACCCGAACCGCCCGCATATGCTGCCGATGATGATTTGCCGTTTTAGTTTGTTTTAAAATAAATAATAAAAAAGCCCACAGGTCTCTCCCAAGCCTGCGGGCTTTTTTAATGATAGGGGATTTCGCTGTGAAAAAGGATTACACGGCGAGAATGGTGTGGGGAGTCGGCGAACACTCCGACGTGTTCTGGACTCTGAGCGGGGATATATCCTTGCTTAGTACTAATGTATACCATTTGGTGTTTTTGGGGTGTGATCCAGGTCACATTTTTGAAGAAATATTGAAAAAGTAGAAAAAAATGCATCGGAATCGTAAAGTTTAAATCATCTTTTTTGTTCAAAGCACCTATTTCTTTTTATCTCAGGATATATTATATTGGTCGTCAATCAAGGTCTATATGATGCAGTGTCACATTTTTAAATTTTTGCGAGGCATATTATGTCTGATAAGAGGTTGTTGGACTTGACGTATCAAGGGCGTCAACTTGGGAATTCTTTTGACGACTTTGGCGAACTGAAAGTGTCGAACGATGCACTTCATGATCGTAATACGCTCGAACAGCGTATGGCAGAGGACGGATATTTGTTTTTGAAAGGGATGCTGGATAAAGATGAGGTGTTGGCGGCACGACAAGAAGTGATGAACCGTTTGATGGATGCTGGTGTTTTGGACAAACGTTATCCGGCCATTGATGGGATTGCAGCTTCTCAGGCAGAGATTGATGGCCGTGCTACGGGGTCATTTATGCCCATGCTTGCGGGTAATAATCCGCCCATGGACAAGGTGATTCACGAAGGGGCATTAATTGATTTTTATGCTCATTTTTTGGGTGGGCCTGTCAGTTATTTTGATTATACCTGGTTTCGATGCAAACGACCAGGTGTGAATACGGCCACTACGCCACATTGTGATATTGTGTATATGGGGCGTGGCACGAAAAATCTGTATACGTCGTGGATTCCCTATGGGGATGTGCCTTATGAAATGGGTGGTCTGATCCTTTTGGAAGGTTCACATAAAATCGCTGAATTGAAGAACACATATGGCGCAACAGATGTGGATTTGTATTGTGAGAACGAAGGAGATGCAAAGGCACTTGTTGACGCAGCACAGTCTGAAGGGCGTGGGCTAACGACAGAAGAACGACAGCAGATCCAGTGGAATTCTTCAGGTGCTTACTCGTCAGATGCAATTGCGACACGTGAAGAATTAGGCGGACGGTGGTTGACGGCAGAATATGAAATGGGCGATGTGTTGGTATTTAGTATGTATTTGATGCATGCAAGTGCAGACAACAACTCAAACCAATATCGCCTGTCATCGGATACGCGCTATCAGCTTGCATCTGAACCGCAAGATGAACGTTGGATTGGGGATGACCCGCCAGCGCATGGGATTCGGGCAAAACGTGGGATGGTTTGTTGATTTCACGATCACGGAAAAGCACGGAAAAAATAAATTGAGGAAGAGCACGGAACCCCGCTAGGTGATGCAATGTGTGTTGGGTAGGGTTTGGGTGCGAGTGGATGGGACCGCTTGGGTGGTAAAATAAAAACTACACCACCCCGAAAAGCAAAAATGTTTAGATAAAAAGCCGCCTTGCAGGTTTGCTCTGCAAGGCGGCTTTTTGCATTGGAAGGAATTAGAAGTGTAGGTTGAGTGCTAAGCCTGCTCGATCTGGGCCGGCTTGGAGACCTAAGTCAAATTTGCGTTGGGAGAGCTTGCGGTTGTGGTCGTGAGCTTGTCCGCGTGCATCAATGA
>JABIFK010000067.1 GCA_018650745.1 Candidatus Latescibacterota bacterium
CATTATGGATGCGTTAGATGAATATGGTTTGGCTGAGGATACGTTGGTGATTTATGCATCCGATCAGGGGTTGTGTGGCGGCCATCATGGTATGTGGGGCATGGGCGATCATTCTCGCCCTTTACACACATTTGAAGAGGCCATCCATATACCGTTGATTTTTAGACACCCTGGAGGGGTTCCCTCTGGTGTGGTCGCCGACTGTCGCACGTGCAATTATGATTTTATGCCATCGTTGTTAAATTATTTAGGTTTGGATGCACAGGTACCTGACCGTTCTCCTGGGCGGAATTATGGCTCTGTTTTGCGCGGTGAATCTGTAGATTGGCAGGGGACCATTTACCACGAGTTTGAGGATACGCGTATGGTTCGCACCGATCGGTGGAAATATACGTGGCGTTATCCCAATGGGCCTGATGAGTTGTACGATATGGAAAACGATTCGGGCGAGCGGCATAATTTGGTCGACAATTTGGATGTGGAAGAGGTGGTGAGTAATTTGCGTGGAAAGATTGATGCATTTTTTAATCGATATGCTGACCCTGAGTTCGATTTGTGGAAGGGAGGACGGAGCAAAGCTGGGCGAGCGGTTGAATTTTGATTGACTTTATATTGTTCTGTTGATATATCCTGTGTTCAATAAAATATAAGAGCAGCGTGAAGCATAGAGAGCTAAGCGCAAAAACAAGGCTATTACGTACGCTTTGCGCCACGCGCTCTGCGTTTCATCTTTCTGGAGGTTGTATTTATGAAGCTCGTAACGTATGCTGTAGGCGGTCAAGAAGCTGTGGGTGCTGTGGTGGCCGACGATCAGGTTGTGGTGAATTTGGCTGCGGCAGATAAGGCTTTGGCGCGGTCTGAAAAGCGCAAGGCCCATCCATTCTTCACCGATATGTTGACTTTGTTGGAGGCAGGTTCTAAAGGACGTTCGGCAGCAAAAAAAGCTGCAGCAGCGGCCGAAGCAAAGTTGGGCAAAGGACCCAATGGCAAAACGAGTTTTGCATTGAATAAGGTGAAGTTGCGTGCACCGGTGCCCAATCCGCGCAAGGTGCTTTGTTTGGCCGGTAATTTTCAAGATCATATTGAAGAGAGCGGCACAACGAAGATGCAAATTCAAGACAAAGAAACACCCCGTGTGTTTATGAAACCACCCAGTTCAACAGTGATTGGCCCTGGTGATAAAATTTTGATTCCCCCCATTGCCAATGGCGTGGACTGGGAAGGTGAATTGGCTGTGGTGATTGGGCGCAAAGCCAAGGGTGTGAAGGCAAAAGATGCACTCAAATATGTTGCAGGTTATACGGTGATGAATGATGTGTCAGAACGCAAGTTGCAAATTAAAAAGCGCACAGACAGCCGCCCAAGAGATGACTGGTTCGATTGGTTAAACGGCAAATGGCTCGATACATTTGCCCCACAAGGACCTTGGATTGTGACAGCAGATGAAATCAAAGATCCACAAACATTAGACATCAGCACATATGTTAATGGTGATCGCAAACAGAACAACAACACGGCTCAGATGTTGTACCCTGTGAATAAGATTATTGAGTATATTTCGGCGATTATCACATTGGAACCCGGTGATTTGATCAGCACGGGTACGATTTCGGGTGTGGGCAATACGACGGGTACGTATATGAAACCTGGTGACAAAGTGGAGATTGAAATTTCGAGAATTGGCCGTTTGAAGAATACGGTGGCAGCAAGTAAGAAGTAGATGTGTTGCGTGAGATGTCATGAAAAACAAAAGCCGTCCAGATTCTGGACGGCTTTTGTTTTGCCATGTGTTGGAAATCTGCCTTGAGCTTTTGACAGATTACGGTTTCTTGATTGCAATTTTGCGCATCAGGTTGTGGAGGAAGTTTTCTGATGGGTGTAAAAGCATGCTGATGAGAACCGTAATCAAAACAGTAAAAAATGCGATGTCGCTGGTATAAATACCGATTACAGATTCCATAGAGTTGAGTGCATATTCAAATGGAATGAGAACAGAGAGTACAATCAGAGTCTCAGAAAGCTTTTCGCCTTTGCCAACACGGTTGAGAACACCAGAAAAGAACAGAAGCAAAAATACAAATCCTACTTGCGCAGCCGTAAACCAAAGCGATTCATACCAGGGCGTTTCAATGACAAACGAAAATGTCGCTTCTCGACTTACTTCCCCTTCGGGCGTTCGGGCGAAAACGTGTAATGTATAACGTCCCCAATAAAGATTGGTAAATTCACGATAGGTTCGCTTAGACCAAGATGCATTTTCGACATCGAGTTCCAACCCTTCTAAATAACACAAATATTCTATATCGTTTGCATACTCAAAATCGCTTGATGAAAAAGTGAAGCGAAACGCATTGTATGTATATGGAAACTTCAACAATGGCCACCCAGAGGGCTGTAATTGTTGAATGCCCCCAACGCTGTCGTAATAAGCACCCGCGAAAAGAAGTGCCTGATCAAAAATGCCTTCACATTGCCGAATGTAAGCTGTAAAAGGCAACACTTCTACACTGTCCGATTGGATTGTCTGAGCAGTTACAACGCCTGTTTGACTTTGTGAGAGATTCACAAGTGACACACCGTTATTCAGACTTAACCAGAGATTGCCGCGATCATTTTGAAAAACTTGGTTGATATCGCTGTTGAGTAAACCCTGCGTTTGGTCAAACACGGTTGCATTTGTGCCTACATGATCCACAACCAATAAACCATGCTTGATACTGCCAAAAGCATACCCCCCGTTTTGCAATGGGATTGCACTGACGATCTCATTGTCTTTTA
>JABIFK010000517.1 GCA_018650745.1 Candidatus Latescibacterota bacterium
CGCATGACGGGCACTTTCTAAACCGATCATTGGATCACGATCGTCGTTGATGGCTCCTACCAAATCTTCGATAATTTGTGTGTGGCCATTTGCACTAACCGCCATAGGATCAGCCGCAATGCCCGCTTCTTTGTTTTCCTTGGAGCCAAACACAGTCAACATATCGGATTCTTCTTTCTTCTCGTCTTCGCCTTGAACTTTCCAAGCCAACAACTTCGATGCATCTTTCATAATGGACCCTTGATTACCATAGATGGTAATCAATTGATCCAGACCGGGGTAACAACACGTAGTCGTGTAAAGCGTTCCCAATGCACCATTTTTAAATTTCAACAGTGCAACGGTTTGATCTTCGGCCTCAATGTCGTGACCAAATACACCAAACATGCCCATCACAGAGTCAACACCACCGGCCAACCACTGAATCAAATCGACGGTGTGCACACCCTGATTCATTAACGAGCCGCCCCCATCAAGATCCCACGTTCCTTTCCAAGAACCATGATCACCTTCGTAATAACTCTGTTTCCGATACCAAGGCAAATGGCCGTGTGCACCAATCAACTTACCCATACGCCCCGAATCAATAGCTTCTTTGATCTTGATGTTGAGTGGGTTCAAGCGTGCTTGAAAAATACACCCCACTTTAACGTTGGCATCTTTTACCGCACCAATAAGCTGATCAATACGCGCGGTCGTAATATCGGCGGGTTTCTCAACAATCATATGCTTGCCCGCGTCGGCTGCTTGAATACCAAACAGGGCATGCTTGCCGGACTCAACTGCAACATTGACCACATCAACATCATCATCTTGCAACATTTCTTCGTAACTGGAATATCCTTTGCATCCATACTGATCAACCATTGCAGCCACGCGCTCAGCATCCAAATCACAAACGGCGACCAACTTGGCGCCCTTTGCTTCAGACACCGACCGGCAATGACTCTTACCCATTCCTAAACCAACCACACCAAATCCTAACTCTGCTGCCATTCAACACCTCCAATAGATATAATCACTTACAGAATTTGTTTTTTAAGTGAGGGTGCAATGTAATGTCGTGATTTTGTGAGAGCAATAAAAAAAACACCCTGTCATATAGATACAAAGCCCTTGACAATCTGTAAGATGAAGCTATACATGCCATAGTAATGGCGTTATCCAGGCGAAACAATGAAAAAGGAGTTCATTATGGAATTGGAATTGATCGCAGATTACAAGTGCGAAACGGGCGAAGGCCCTCTATGGCACCCCGACGAAAAAGTCGTTTATTGGCTCGACATTCCCCCAGGCCGGCTTTTTAGATATGATCCGGCAACGGGGCATCATGAACAGTGTTTTGATTTGGAAGGCAATTCGATCGGTGGCTTCACCATCCAAACAGACGGATCGCTGCTTCTCTTTATGGCAGAAGGTGCAATCACAATTTGGCGCACGGGTGAATTCGAAACCGTCGTTAAAAGCATTCCAGGTGAGGAAAAGAGTCGCTTCAACGATGTGATGGCAGATGCAGCAGGCCGCGTCTTTTGCGGCACAATGCCATCACCAGATAAATTAGGCAAACTCTACAAACTCGACCACGACGGCACCCTCTCCCAAGTGCTAGATGAAATCCATTGTTCAAATGGCATGGGATTCACCCCCAACCAAAAACAAATGTATTATACAGATTCAGGTGCGCGCACGATTTATCGTTTTGACTACGACAGAAACACCAGCGCACTCACGAATCAAAGTGTATTTGTGAAAACACCCGACGACGACGGTGTTCCCGACGGCATGACCGTTGATGCCGAAGGATATGTCTGGTGTGCCAAATGGGACGGCCATGCGCTTGTGCGCTACGCCCCTGATGGCACCGAAGATCGACGCATCGAATTCCCCACAAAAAAAGTGTCGTGTGTTACCTTCGGGGGCGATGATTACACAGACATGTATGTCACCACCGCAGGTGGCCATGACAAAGAAGAAAACGGAGAACATGCAGGCGCCTTGTATCGTTTGAATTTGGGCATCAAAGGCGTTCCTGAGTTTCGTTCCAATATACAACGGTAGGAGACCATTATGTGTGGGCGCTTTGCGTTTGCAGCAACCAAAGACGAGAATCAACTTGCTTTTCCAGGTTTCATATTTCCCGACGACATGCCCAAGCGTTATAACATTGCCCCGAGCCAGCCGATCATAGCGTTGGCCAACAAGGGCCAGAAACGCGCCGTGGCATTTAAATGGGGCCTGATTCCTTCCTGGGCCAAAGATCCTCAAATTGGGAACAGACTCATTAATGCACGAGCTGAAACGCTCGCAGAAAAGCCCTCATTTAGAAGTTGCTACAAAAGGCGAAGATGCTTAATACCAACAACCGGCTTCTTCGAATGGAAGAAACAACCTGACGGTAAAACCAAAATCCCCACGCTCATCACCTTAAAATCTGGGCGTCCTTTTGCATTTGCAGGACTCTGGGAGCATTGGGGGTCACCCGAGGGCGATGAAATAGAAACCTGTACGATCATCACAACCGAACCCAACACACTCATGGCCAGAATTCACAATCGCATGCCAGTCATCTTGCCAAAAGAATCTTTTGATGCGTGGCTTGATCCTGATGAAAAAAGATCCGAAGATCTGCAGAATTTACTGGTGGCTTTCCCTGCCGACGAAATGACGACCCACCCCGTATCTTCGCGGGTCAACAGCCCAACCAATGATTCTCCAGATTGTATCACCCCCGTCCACCAACCAGAACAAGGCGCATTGTTTTAATACTCAAAAACGGCACAATTCTCAAATCGACCCAGAATGTCGTGAAAGTTAAACATTGAATAACGCATACCTAAAAAACCTGTTACTGAACGCAAAAAACATATTAAAGGGATCACACAATGACAATCGTTGACACACACTGCCACATTGGTTTACACAAATATGAGCCAGTGGAATCACTCTTGTATCACATGCAAAAATCTGGAGTAGATAAAGCGGTCTTTATCCAATACGGCGGTAACTCAAACAATAAATATATGATCGACAGTATGGCTGCACACCCAGGCCAGTTTCAAGCGGCAATGATCGTCAAATCATCAGATGACGGCTCAGCCATACGCAAATGGTCCGATCAGGGCATTGTAGGAATCCGTTTACCAGCAGCCAGCCAAGCAGAAGGTTCAGATCCATTAATACAATGGCGCACAGCGGCAGAACTCGGTTTGGTCGTGAGTGCACCGAGTAACCCCAAAGCACTGTTGGGTGATCACTTTTCAGCCGTTCTAAAAGCCTGCCCAGACCTCAGTATTGTCATCGAACATTTGGCTGGTATTGGTCAAGACCAAGAAGCGCCGTTTGAAACTTTCAAACAGATCCTTGATTTTTCACAATACCCCAATCTCACCATCAAAATGCCAGGTTTCGGTGAGTTCTGCCGCGTTCCTCTGCCATTCGATCCCATTCCGCCACTTGTAGACATGACCCTTGAAGCGTTTGGTCCACAGCGTGTCATGTGGGGCAGTGACTATCCCCCAGTTAGCGGACGCGAAGGGTATGACAACTCTTTGCGTGTGCCCATGGACTATTTATCAAAACTCAGCGAAGATGAGCAAGAATGGATCTTTGGAAAAACAGCATTGCAGGTTTGGAAATTCTGATCTGTAAAGGATTTAAAACCGAAGTTCAAACCCAACATTGTGATATTGGCATCACGCGTGCCCATTCAACAACAGATTCATCTGCGCGAGCCTCAAGCAATGATTCCCCTACCACGAATGTATACCGTGACCTTGGCCATTAAACCAAATCATATCCACGACTGAAGACAAAGCAACCCCTAACGCATACCCCACAAGTAGCCCAACAAAAAAGGGCTGTGATTTTCGATACAATTGTACGCCACCCAAACGCAAAATGATGGCTTTACAAGCCCAAGCGATAAAAAGGGAGAACACCTGCCAACTGAGCCTTGGCAACGCAAATCCAATTGGGTTAAGACTCCACCAAGAAATGCGGTACCTCGCAAATGTCAGCAGCCCCATCCCCACAGCCCCAATCACCAAAAACCCCAGGCGATCTGCATCCATCTGCCAAGGGTTGCCCAAACGGTAGACCACCCGATCAAAAATCTTTCGGCTATAGTATGAAAATGGATAGGCACTGAAATTATAGGCACCACCAGTATACCCCAACCACAACGTATACACAGCCGAAACCAAATATGAAACAACAAATGCAGCCACCACGGCCACCATCAAACGGCGTGTATGGGTTCGAATAAAGTCTGCAATACGTATAATGTTCGTCAGAGGCGGCAGAACCATGCCTTTGCCATAGGCGTGCAGGTTTTGTGAAAAAGCCACGACGGTCACACTTCCGGGAGACATGTTTTCAGTTCCTACGGTTGCGACAACAAAACCCTCGGCTTGCAAGGTTGAAGGTGTATACGGCAACCCGATCTCTGCAACCATCTTTGCGGTACCAAAATATGCGATCAACAAAGCCACCAGTAAAATAACTGCAACGAAAATTTCCATACCTGCTGCATGCAACCACGCAATGATAAACACACACCCACCCAATACGCCCCATACCGCAGTTTGGGAAAGCATAACTTCCCGTTCATCGTCGCTCTGTATCGACCCTAAGGCCCCCAGCAACACAGTCTTCAAATGAGCGCGTGCCGTCCAAAGAGACCACCCGACAAAAACAATAAAAGCGCCCTGGGTTTGCCACGTAATCATCGGATTGCTTTCATTGGGCAAAGAGGCACCACCGCCCAAAGCGATGGTATATCCAACGCGGTCCATAACCAGCATTTCAAGGTTCATCAACGCAAAAAAGAACCACACACTAAACAACACGCTGACGTTGGCAAAATAGGCAAAGCCGACGGTGAGAAAGTTGATACGCGTATGAAAGGTATACGGAAAACCTCTGGCCACAGAAAACCAACTGCCCAAAATCGGAATGCGAGGAATCAGGGGTTCAAAAAAGCTCAGAATATTCCAGGCTAAAATTGCAAACGAAACACTGAAACCAACCCAAAACAGCCGAGATTGAGCAAAGTGTGGTATCCATCCGCCCTCACGTTCCTCCGTCAAGAAAAGCGCTGGCCCCAGCATGGGGTAAACAAGCCGCTCATGTTCAACCCATTGCCGACGAAAAATAGATGCAACACAAACACTTACCCATACAAAACCGGCTCCCAAAACCGCCCACCACCCTAAGGAAGGTGCCCAAGCAGACCAAGGAATTGAGACACCTTGTGGCAACCCTTCGTAGAACCAGCGCATAGCAACAACATCATCTGGCGCTACCCACGGTTGCAAGTAGGCATGAAACGCCTCCCAATTGTTTTCTGGCGTAGCGAAATAATAAGGCGCAGACAAAGACCCGATCAAATAACTCGTCAACCCATTTGAAGGGATCACAATACCGGCCATACTCATGGCCAAAACCGTGAGCAATTCTCCCCTCGACAATGCCCTATTGCCTATACGCAAGCGCCCCCATATATGAGAACAGAAGATGAGAACCACGAACAATGCCAACACGGATACAGGAAAATGGTGACTCACATTGAGCCGAGACGAGCGAACGATATATTCTGCATAAATCACCCACACATCGAGCAAAGCCACCATGACGATGCCAATTGCCACCGCTCGCCAAGTCACACCACGCTCCATATTCAACGAAACGGGGGTTTGTTTGTTTTCTTGCACAGCTGCCATAATTAATTTTTCTCGTATTTTTGTTGGTGAACCTCTGCCGCGCCATCATCTTCGGGCGCATACCCCAACAACTCATATGCATTGCTCAAATCCCATTTTTCTTCACCATTTTGAGACACCCCATAAAAAATGCCCCAATCCAACTCCTGGGCCTCAATACACCGCCACGTCATTTGAGCAATATCACGCGGGCTAAACCAACGCGATTGCCCTTTGTCAAAGAATCTTCCCGGCTCATCTTTGCCATTAAAGTTGGCTATCCGCAGGCAAAATACGCGCATGTTATGTTGATCCACATACAAACGCCCCAAGGCTTCACCAAATGCTTTACCTGCGCCATAAATGCTATCTGGGCGCACAGGTTCATCAGGATGCGATTTGATGCCCTTTTTTTCATTCATCCCAGTCACGTGATTGGTACTCGCAAAAACCATCGTCTTGACATTGTTGATGCGCGCGGCTTCAAAAAGATTATACGTGCCTTTCATATCGATATCAAACGTCAACTGTGCCAATTGCGACCGGGTCATGCCTCGCCACCGATTAAAAATGGCCAAGTGTGCAATGGCATCCACACCATCACACGCTTCAACCATGGCCTCAAAATTTGAAATGTCAGACACCACCAATTCCTCAGACGCATCCAAATCATCGGGAATGGTCTTATGACACAACAAACGAAAGTCATATCGGTCTTTCAAATGTTTGCGCAAAGCAGACCCTATCGTGCCAGCTGCACCCGTAATCAGTAATTTTTTCTTTTTTCCCATCATTAACCCTCCAGTTCATCAATTGCGCTTATGACACGTTTTGTATATTATCCATACTGAGATCCAAGCCTCAAAGCTCCGCTTCATCACAATCTGCAAAGGAATATACATGCACGACATCGATATCAATTGGCTTCTCAATATCACAGAAGAAGCGTCTACAATCGCGCTGGAACACTTTGGCAACACCAAAGGCACACTCAAACCCGACAACTCTTGGGTTACCCAAGCCGACATCGACGTCGAAAAATTCCTCCGTCAAAAACTAGACCAAAAGCGACCAAACGATGATATTCTTGGCGAAGAAGGCGACGACCCCCCTCCAACCTCCAGCGTTGTTTGGGCCATTGACCCGATAGATGGCACACGTGTTTTCAATCATGGATTGCCCGTTTGGGGCATTTCGATTGGTGCACTTGTCGATGGCATCCCAGCAGTGGGTGTTATTGCCTTACCCGCTTTGGGTGATGTGTATTATAGCAATGGTGAAACGGCACACTGCAACAGCACCCAACTGACACCCCCCACACCCATCATTGACGAGAACGCCCTGCTTTTAATCAGCGAGGGTGCCTTCTCTACCGCAGAAATCAGTTTTGAAGGCAAAAACATTCACTTAGGCTCTGCGGCTGCCAACCTCTGTTATGTGGCAAAAGGCTCTGCGGTTGGTGCTATTGACCATGCCAATATTTGGGATTATGCAGCTGGGGCTGCTATTTTGCGCGTCTTGGATGTGCCATTTAAATACGCATCGGGAAAAGACGTCGATTTCACGGCTCTTTACGAGAACCCCGTCGCTCCCGAACCGACCCTGATTTGTCCTGCTAACCATTTTGAAACCTTGCAAAAAGGCGTCAAAGTCTTGCATTAAGAACCCATTCTCAACCAGATACATAAAAAGGGAATACCCTATTGGGTATTCCCTTTTTGTTTTGTATGCAAAGTGACTTATTCTTCGTATTCAGGAAAAGCAGGGGCCAACATATACGCACAATCTTCGTGACACTTGCCACAATAAGGCACCATATTGCGAAACTGCTTGTTGGCTTCTTTTACGTTGCCACTTTTAGCAGCACCAGCCAATGCCAAAGCAAAACCTTGTGATTCTTTATTATACATCGTGTATTTTTCTTTGTGATCAACGGGATACAGATCAACCACGGCCTCCAAAGCCTTCTGAATCTTCTCTGCATCTTCAGCAACACCCGCAAGGGATTCATTTTTTAAAGTAACCATAATTCTGTCGGTACTCAACTTTACATCCCGCATTTTTGCCCGGCGTGTGGGCAAATTATTATCAGCCTTTTGATCGTCCCCACCGCAGGCAATGACCAAAGAAAGGCCAAGCAACACCACCCCAAAAGACAACAAATTAAACTTGCGCATCCATACCCTCCTCTTAAAGAACCAAACCATTTGAAATTCGTCCCATGATAAGCCTTCTCAGAAACACTGTCAAGCTTTCAAGTGCTCTTATGATTTTTCTGTCTGTGTTAATCCTGCTGCCAACTTTTCTTTTAAAATGCGATCTTTTTTCGCCTTTAACCAACGATTTAGGGGAGGATAGAGATACATCAACAACCCCGTCACACAAATTGCAAGGGTAATAACCGACACGGTGTCGGTAAAAATATAATATCGAAATCCAAGGCCAAAACCCGTTCCAGTATGTAAGCCCAACATAAACGAACGCAAATCGTCTGAACGCACCATCACCAACGAGGTCACGGCCATCAATGTCAACAAAATCATCGCGGTTATTCCGCCCCAATAATGCAATTTGCGATTGTATTTGAACGCCGTATTGATCGCGGTACGATCTCCAATTAGATATTCTACCGACGACAACTGCTGCATTTGCGCTTCCAATACAGCATTGCGTTGTGCCAATTCATCTTTGCGTAAAATCAAATCGAGCAAATCTGAAATCTGATCGACCAATTCCTGCAGAAACGCCTCGTCCTCTTTTGTAAAATGACCGGGATCACGATTTTTATTCAGCAACTGAAACACACCGATCGTCTTTTTGCGCCTGTTATTCAACGGGTACGTCAATACTGTTTTTGTCACATAACCCGTCTTTTTATCCGCTTCGCCCGTAAACAAGGGCTCTTGAGAAACATCTTTAACGTTCTTCACTTCACCTGTTTGAAACACATGTCCGGCGATACCCACATTGCCGGGAATACGAATGGCCTGGCCCTGGTCTAATCCCGTCGCCAAATGCGTGTATAATTCATCCGTCAATCGGTCATAAAAGAAGATAGAACACCGATCGGCATCAATGTATTCGGCGACTTCTTTGGCAATGTTTGTAATCAATGTTTCCTGATTCGTTGTGGCATTCATCATCCGACTGATCTTGAGCAAAATTTCAAGTCGATGAATGCGGTGTACCAAATCCGTATTTATTGGTTCCGCCATAACAAACTATCTACCTTCCACTCGGTTAAGGGATCGAATAACATTCTCGCCCGCAAATTAGCCATCGAGAGGGACAAAGGTCACCTGCAACAAGTCTGTCAAACAATCACACAGCATCTCACCCCATACAGGCTTGTCTAAGAAAGCATCAAACCCCACTCCTAAATACCGACGGCGCTCATGTACCAAGACGGATGCCGAGACAGCAACAATGGGCACAGTACCACGCCCAAAAGCTTTCCAAATGTTCAACATTGTCGCAACACCATCTACCGTTGGCATATGAATATCTAAGAAAACCACATCAGGCAAGGCAACTTGCATGGCATCTAGAGCGGCTTGCCCGCTTTCA
>JABIFK010000031.1 GCA_018650745.1 Candidatus Latescibacterota bacterium
AGCGAATCAGCGAATCAGCGAATCAGCGAATCAGCGAATCAGCGAATCAGCGGATCAGCGAATCAGCGAATCAGCGAATCAGCGCACAGGCGTAACCTACAACGAGTTTAGCGAGTCATCAACGAATCGGCGACACTGGCGCAGGTCGCATTCTGAAAAACTTGAGATTTCTTTATGGCACTTGCAGAACAAAATATAACAGTTGAAGCAGACACTCAGCGTGACGGCGTGACGATTCGGTGTGTGTTGTTGGGTTTGCTTTTGGTGGTGAGTGTCAATACGTGGCCGATTTATGGCTTATACGTGGTACACATCAATCAGATGGTTTTTTCTTATATGGCCATGGCATTGATGATCCCGTTTACGTTTTTGGCATTGGTTTTTAATGTGCTGTTGCGAAAGTATTGGCCGAGTAATGCATTTGCACCGCTTGAGATGGCCATTGTTTTTTCGATGGGTTTGGTCGGGTCTCTGTTTCCGTTGATGAATTTTACGGGATTGATTATGGGGCATTTGGCTACGCCCTATTATTTTGCTTCGGCACAAAATAAGTGGTCTGAATATTTGCATCCGCATTTGCCGTCATGGTTGTTTCCGACGGATGAGAGCGGCGCAATGCGGTTGTTTTTTGAAGGGTTGCCACCTGGGCGTGATATTCCTTGGGAGATTTGGGTTGCGCCTTTGTTTTGGTGGTTTTTGTTTGCGGGTGCGATTGCGTGGACGTGTTTGTGCATTGCGGTGATGTTGCGGCGTCAGTGGGCGGAACATGAAAAGTTGCCGTTTCCTGCGGCGCAAGTGGCTTTGGAATTGGTGCAGCGTGAAGACAAGAAGGTGTGGCCGCCGTTGGTGGGGCGCAAGGCCTTTTGGATTGGTGTGGCCATTCCGATGACGGTGATTTGTTGGAATATGATATCATATTTTATGCCCGATTTTCCGCGCATTCCTATTACGCGTGCAGGTGGTGGGGTCACTTATTTGGATATTAGTCGGTTTGTTCCGAGTCGTTATTTTTATATTGGTATTCAGTTTTTTATCGCTGGCTTTGCGTATTGGACGAGTTTGGAAGTGTTGTTTTCGATTTGGTTTTTTTACCTGTTGGTGGTGGGTGAGGTGTATACGTTTAACCGAATGGGTTATAGTGTGGGTACGCCAGGGTTGTGGTCGAGTTCTCATGCGGCAAATGCGTGGCAGGCGTTTGGTGCGCTGGCGTTTATGCTGTTTTGGGGCTTGTGGATGTCGCGCGAGCATTTAAAAGGGGTGTGGGCCAATATTCGAGGGCGGCAGGCGATTGACGATTCGGAAGAATTGATGTCGTACCGTACTGCGGGCATTGGGTTTGTGGTGGGCCTTATTTTTATGGTGGGCTGGTTGTATACGGCGGGGATGGAATTGCACGTTATTGTGCCGTTTTTGATTGGGGTGGCCATTTTATATGTGGGCATTGCACGGGTGATTGCTGAGAGTGGGTTGGTGTATTTGCGTGGGACAATGATGCCAGCGACGTTTGCATTGTACACGTTGGGTTCGGCGAATATTTCTGCGGCGAGTATGGCAAACTTGGGTTTTTCGTTTGCATATTTTACCGATGCCAAGAGTTTGGTGATGGCGAGTATGGCGCACTGCTCGTGGATTACGGCGGCGATTAAGGGCCGCAAAAAAATGGTGGCATTGTCACTTGGCTTGGCGGGTTTAACGGCGGCGGTGACTTCGGTTCTGTTTACGTTGTATTTGGGATATGAAACGGGCGCGTATAATTTTCAGGCATTTGAGTTTCGTACGCACCCCAATATTCTGAGCTATTGGGTGAATCAAATGCAAACGTATAATCCGCCAGATTGGAAGCGGTTGGGTTTCTTTGGATTTGGTGTGGTGGGGATGGCGCTGTTGACGTTTTTGCGGTATCGCGTTTCGTGGTGGTCGTTGCACCCGGTTGGGTTTGCGATTATGGAAACACAGGCCGTGCGAGGAACGATATTTACGATCTTCTTGGTGTGGTTGTGCAAGCTGTTGATTCTGCGTATTGGTGGGATTGCGTTGTATCGAAAAGGGCAACCGTTATTCTTGGGTATTTTGGTGGGTTTTATTATGGGCGTGGCGTTGTCGGCGATTGTGGATACGATTTGGTTTCCGGGGAGTGGACATTCGGTGCATCATTGGTAAATCACGGAAAATCACGGAAAAAGGAAGTTGAGGCAGGGCACAGAACCCCGCCCACGAAAGACCACCCCGTAAAAGCAAAAGCTATCTAAAGGAACGCCCATTGAAATTCTATTCAATGGGCGTTTTGGTTGTGGAACTGATTTGACCTGCGACCGGTTTTCACATATACCGTTTGCGTTCGGCGAGGATGCCGAGGGTGAGGAATGCGAGGATGACGGCGGGGGCGAAGTAGGCTTCGCCGAAGTAGAGGAGGACGAAGTTGACGGCGGGGGTGATCCAGGCGGTGAGCAGGCCGTAGCCGATGCTGCACAGGAGGATGAATACGGTGGTGCGGATGAGGAAATGGTTTTGACGGAAGTGGCTTTTGACGGCGCGGTTGATATAGTCGCCATAGATGACGAGCAACGCGGTGGTGAAGGCGGTTGCGATAAATGGCAAGTGCGGTTTGAGCCAGGTCGAGAGCGGGATAAAGAATGTTTTAATAGGTTCCATATTCGAGAGAGATCGATCCGTTTTTTAAAGTGGGCACGTTTAAATTGCTTTGTAATTTTAAGACAAAAATTGCTGTAAGGGAAGCGTTGCGTTGTATTGTGCCGGAAAATGATAATATTGTGCTTACGAAAACATTAATTTATTGAAATTAAAAATATAGGATATGTTCTTGATTTATAATGGGGAATGGTATTTGAGCTAGAAGCGTATCAAAATAAATACATTTATTCCCATTCAAAAATGACGCCCAATGCCTCTTGTGGATTGTCGGCAAGCATTGTGTAAATGTCTTGGCAAGCTTCGGGTTTGGCTGTGTGGGTGATCAGGTCTTCAATGGGCAGTTTGCCTTGGGACATGAGTGTGAGAATGAAGTCGCGGTCGCGTGCTCTGGTCCAGGGGTAATAGATGTGTTGGTCGTCAGGTGTTTTGGGTTGGTGTGCACCTAATACGGTAATTTCGCGCAGGTGAATGTCGGGCAAGAAACTGACTTCAACGCTGCCACGTGGAGAACCGAGGGCGACGAATCGACCGCCTTGTCGCGGGAGTTGGAGTGCGCTGGGATAGACAGCGGGAATGCCCGTGGCTTCGATGAGCAGGTCGACACCGTCGGCAACGCAATGAGATTGTACTGTTTCGGTGAGATTATCCAGTGTGCTGGGGTTGAGACAAATGTCAATGCCACGGTTTCTGGCTTTTTCAAGCCGCAAGTTGTTGAGGTCAATGGCAATGACGGGGTGTGCGCCTGCAAGTTTGGCAAAGGTGGCAGCGAGTTG
>JABIFK010000297.1 GCA_018650745.1 Candidatus Latescibacterota bacterium
GAGCCACACGCATGGTTTGCGACACCGAAAAACTCAGCTTACGAGAGGCTTCCTGCTGTAAAGTAGATGTCGTAAAAGGTGCGACGGGTTTGCGTGTGCCTTCTCGTTCGGCCACATCATCAACCACCCATTGCCCTTTTAAAGCACTGGTCTCAATGACCTTGGCTTCAGCCTCATTATGCACCTGAGCCTTTTTACCATCAATGCGCGCCAAATCGGCTTGAAAAGTTGGGTCATTAAAATCCGATTTTATTTTCCAGTATTCTTCGGGCTTAAATGCCCGAATTTCACGTTCTCTATCGACAATAATGCGCACGGCCACACTTTGCACACGCCCAGCAGACAACCCACCCTTTACTTTTTTCCACAACAATGGCGACAATTGATAACCAACAGCCCGATCCAAAATACGACGGGCCTGTTGCGCATCCACCAAATGTTGGTCTAATTCTCGTGGATTCTCCAATGCGTGCAGAATCGCAGGTTTGGTAATTTCATGAAAAACAATGCGTTTAACAGGTTGCTTTTTAAGACCCAATGCGTGAATTAAATGCCAAGAAATGGCCTCACCTTCACGATCTTCATCTGTAGCCAAATAAATTGTTGTATCTTTTTTGACACTCTTTTTCAAATTTTGAATCACTTTGCGCTTGTCCTGCGACACTTCATACCTAGGGTCAAAATTTTCTGTATCAAAACCAAGTTCACGCGAAGGCAAATCACGCACATGTCCCATAGAGGCTTCTACCTGATAGTCTTTGCCCACAAATTTAGAAATAGTACGCGCCTTAGCAGGTGACTCAACAATAATCAAATTCTTCGCCATCAAAACCATCCTTATTCATACAATAAAGAAGCCACGTACGCATTTGCTCGACGTGGCTTAAATCATTTCATCTTCATCCAACAAAACGAAAAAAAAGCAAAGCCTCCAAAATTTATCAGCATCATTTTAAAACCCACCGATCGATTTTGGGCTGTGTTTCAAAAATACGTGCACTTTTCGCAAAAGTCAAGGCCACCCACCCACAAAACACGATAACAGTATAAATAACAACACACTTACACGCATCACAACCGACGACTACGTGTTGTCTTAGCGATCCACATTTCAACAAACATCAAGAATAAAGCCCCTGCCAATGCCAGTCGCCAAAACTCGCGTCCATAACGCAAAGGCAACACAACATCCTTAATTTGCTGGTCAGCAGACACAACAAACAAACGTGTATCACCAAAAATGGCTTGCAAACGCGCGTCAGACACACGGGTCAAATCAGAAGCCATTGGATCAACCTGAACAGCAAATAGGTCGGCCAATCGCTCTTGTGCATAAATTTTCCACAAACCAGGGCGATCCACACGTCCAACGGGCCATATGGGCGAAACACCACGTTGTTGAGGCCAAATGGTTTGTGCATCATTCCCAGGAGATCTCAGCACACCTTCATTTTTTGTAGATATGCCAAGGGGTCTGTTGACCACACGCCCAACCATATAATCAGACTGACTCACAGCACCCGATACCAAATACCCTGTCAAATTATAAACAAAAGGCAAAAAGAATCCGCTAACAGGCATATCATTCCAAGACAGTGTTGCCCCCCATTCAGAGACAAACAACACAACATGACCTTGCCCCACCTTAGATTCCAACAACGCGGGTGTGCCATTGGCAAATGACAATATGGCTTGGGTCTCACCCTCTGGGCGCACCACATAATGTGCAAAAAAACGAGGGCTACGAAACGTACCGTCTAATTGAACATGAGACAACATAGGGTGATTGGGTAATTCGGGAGGAAAAGCTTGATAGGCTGTTGTTGCACCCGGTTGCCCACGCACCGAAATCAGTGTGGCAGGCAAAAGCTCTGATAAAATACGTTCATTATAATGTCGCATGTCCACCTGCTCACCCAATACAATACCCAATCCACCACCAGAAGAAACATGCTTTTGGAGTCTGTTTATTATACCAGCAGACAAACGAGAAACATGACACAAATACACAACGTCTGCTGCTGACAAAATTTCGTCGGTCACTTGGTCAGAAGATTGTATGTGTACATCAAATGAGGCAGCCTGCAACGCTTGAGATAAAAAATAAGTGTCTTGTCTCGTATCTCCGATCACCAAAACGCGTAATTGTTCAGGTACCTGAACCACCGATACACGGGTGTTATCGGCAGGCAGGTCATCATCTCCAATTTCAACACGCAACGCACGTGCACCGCTCGTTTCTGGTGTAAAACGTGCATACAGCTTTTTGTGCCCCTTCGCCGGAATATGTGCAACTTGCTGTATGATGCGTCGATCATCCCAAAACGCCTGTAAGGGAACATCACCACGAGGTGTTTCACTGTGATTGACCAATTCAATCTCTAAAGTAACAGGCTGTCCTACACGCAACAAACCGCCCACAGTTTTTACCTGAGCAACACTCACATTTTGAACGATTTCGGGGCGCTCGGGTACCACAAACACCGAAATGCCATCCCATTCCAAAGTGTCTGGCACACTGGCCCATCCCACGTGTGAAACATCTGAAACAACATACAACTCTTTGTTGGGCATCTGCGAGGTCTGCAAATGCGTCAAAGCCGTCTGCAAACCAGGCAACATATCTGTAACATCAAATTGAGCAGACCAACCATCAATTCGAGCCCGTAAGGTTGTTAAAGAGGCATCAGATAAGGGTGTAACATCTGAATCTACCAGCAAAATCTGTACATCATCTTGTGCATTAAACAAGCTCAAAATGTCACGAACTCGGGCCTTACTCCGTTCAAACAATGTCCCTTGAGGCGTGCGGTACTGCATACTCAAAGATTGATCTACCAAAATAACAGCGGCAGTCCCCGCGTCACCCACACTGCCAGACGCGCCGGCCCCCGTCAGAGTGGGGCGTGCAAAGGCAAGCACCAATAAGACAATGAGCAATGTTCGCAAAATTAATAATATAATTTGCTTAAGCTTAACCCGTCGCATACGATCATGTTGCAAGGTTTGCAGCAATGCGACATTGCTAAATGGCAACGTGACAGATCGTCGACGATTCAACAAATGAATCACCAAAGGCAGCAAAGCAGCCCACAGACCATATAACATGGCTGGGTTTGTAAAAGAAAGTCCAAACATAAATGACACAACTTAAGAGGTACGTTTTTCAACTGGCAAATGCCATATATAGCATTCAACGTTTGAATGATTTGTTCGTTCATAACAAAAAAAAACCTGCTTGACGCAATAAGCAGGTTTCAAAGGCATATCTATTCTAACATCTCAATACTTTTTCTCTTCTTCTTCAATAATCGCAATCGCATCTTCATTGTCTGCAGCAGCAATCAGCTTTTGACGAAAATCCTCACCTTTTAACAAGCGAGAAATGCGTGCCAATGCTTTAATGTGAGGACCAGAAACATCCAATGGTGAGACCAAAAGAAAAAAGATATAGGTAGGCTTACCATCCAAAGCATCAAAATCAACACCTTCTTTTTTGATGCCCAAAACACCGCCCAACTCGGTTACGTATTCAGACTTACCATGCGGAATAGCAATACCATGCCCAATGCCTGTGCTCATAATTTCTTCGCGCAACAGCACAGCATCAAGCACTTTATCACGATCGGTAATCTTATCACCAACCTCAAGAGAGTTCACAAGCTCTTCCAACACCTCTCGCTTGTTCTGCCCCTTGAGCCCAACAACCACCGACCTGCCCGACAAAATCTCCATCAGCGTCAAAGAATGCCTCCAAACCAAGCACCAACATCACTGCCCAAAAACGATCACCAGTGTCCACTATCATTAAGGGCAAAAATAAAAGTCACACCAACGCAAGTCAAGCAAAAAGCAACACGAATCTTAACTGTGTCAATAGTAGGCCTCAGCGTCACAAAAGTCAAAACATTCTCACGACGATACCGTTTCACGTTCACGCAACAGCAATTCTCGCTCATAACAGCGCATCAAATCGGCACGGGTCATCACACCAACCAAATGGTTATCAGACGGAGAACGAAACACCGGCAAAGCATCTGTATCATGTCTCGTAAACTGTACCAATGCTTCTGCCAAAGAGCTCCGAGGCAGCAATTGAGGCGGTGCATCGCCTAAAACATCCTCGGCAATTAAAAAAGCATACATGTCATTTTCGAGCATCACCTCACGAATATCGCGAAACCAAATCATCCCCAAAAACAATCCATCTCGGTTGAGCACCGGAAAGTCGTGCAGACTGCCGTGTTGAATCAAACTCACAATTTCACCCAAAGGCGTGTGCTCACGTATAAAGTCATACTCTGTGCGCATAATCTTTGAAACGGGGATCTGTTCCAAAACAGATAAATCTCGCCCATGATGTAAACGCACACCTTCACGGGCAAGTTTGAGCGAATAAATCGACTCAGATTCAATGCTGCGCGCCACAACCACAGCCACAATAGTCGTAAACATCAAAGGCAAAATAATATGGTAACTGCCCGTCATTTCAAAGATAATCAGTGTTGCTGTTAATGGCGCATGTGTCGTACCAGCAACAAAGGCCCCCATGCCCACCAGCGCAAAGGCCCCAGGTGGGCTCACCACACCCGGCAAATAACTTTGGGCAAACAACCCAAACGCTTCACCCAATGCCGCACCAATAAACAAGGAGGGCGCAAAAAACCCACCCGAACCACCTGAACCAAGTGTTAATGATGTGGTCACAACTTTTAGCAACAAAAAAACCGCAGCGGTTTGAAATAGTAAGTCACCATGTAATGCTTTGCCAATTGTGGGATATCCCACACCCATAACCTCGGGAAACACAAGACCAATACATCCAACAAGCGCCCCACCCAATGCGGGTTTGGCCCAAATTGGCAGGTGTGTCAAGCGGTGTTCAAAAAAATGATCTGTGCCATACAAAATCCGTATGAAAGCCACCCCAACCCCGCCCGCCAATGCTGCCAAAACCAAATACCATCCCAACTCAGAAGCATCTACAAAATGATAATCTGGCACCGTAAATACGGCAAGGTCTCCCCAATACTCATGCACCACCACCGCAGAGAGCACAGCAGAAATCACGACTGGCGCAAAAGCCGATACCGTAAAATCAACTAAGATCACCTCTAAAGCAAACAAAACGCCCGCTATAGGGGCGTTAAAAATAGCAGCAATACCTGCTGAAGCGCCACAAGCAATCAAGGTTTTCAGGTTTGCTTCCGAAAGTTTGAAAATTTGCCCCACCCCCGAACCCAGTGCTGCCCCAATTTGCACAATGGGGCCTTCACTCCCACCAGAGCCGCCCATACCCAGCGTTACCCCAGAAGCCAACCCCTTCGCCCACATCACTCGCGGTCTGATAATACCACGCCTTGTCACAATTGCCCGAATAACCTCAGAAACCCCAGCTCCGCGAGCTTCCCCTGCATAATACACAGCAATCAAACCGGCAAAAAGCCCACCCAATGCAGGCAGCAAGGGCAACAAAAAAACCGACCCAATCCAACCCTGTGCTTGACTGAAAAACACCTCTTGCGTTAATTGCAGGAGTTCATGAAACAAAATGGAACTCGCACCACCACCAACACCAACAACCATGGCCAATGCAATTAAAAAATGCTGTTCGGTGAGGTTTAACATCGAACTCAGACGCAAAAGCAGTGCCTTGATCACGTGTTGACGTGTTACAGGATTCAATTTTTGGCTTTCTGCATCAACAGACACCACACCCATCCTTTAAATAATTACAGCCTTCTATCATAGAGGATTTTATAATATCCGTTGCCCGAGCACCTGTCAAGAAAAGAAAGCTGAAACACCCGACTGGCTTTTGCGTTTAAACTAACGAACTCAGCAAATGACACACTTAAATTCCCTGCACATCATATCATGACCATCTGGAGAAAATTTAGTATGTATGCCATTCTAACATTTATTTTGCTCTTCACAAATTCTCTGAGTGCCCAAACACCACCAGATGGTGTCCATAAACTCATTGCCCAACTTAAAAGCTCATTGCCAAATGCCACAGACCCGGCAGCAGTACAGGCACGGTTGGGGTTGTTGTACTTACGGCTTGAGCAAGCCGACAGTGCCCAAGCAGCTTTTAGTCGTGCCCTGCAACAGAACCCAAACCTCGCTATAGCACATACCGGTCTTGGGCGCATAGAGCTCGAAATTAAAGAACGTCCCAAAGATGCACTCTCTCATTTTGAAGCCGCCGCCAATGTCGACACGATAGATGCCCGCTCACACGACCTGCTCATCAAAACCC
>JABIFK010000030.1 GCA_018650745.1 Candidatus Latescibacterota bacterium
GACAATCTCTATTATTTACAAAAAAAAGGGGACGACATTCGCACCCTCACCTTTCCTAACAATCCCACCTTTGTCTTCACCGATCATTTGGCCATGCCCAAAAAAACCGACAAATATCTCCAACGCCTCGGTGCGCACCCCATCAGTGTCGGTCCTCAAATGCTTTTTGCTTCTCACTGCATCGTCTTGGCCCACAACGAACTCGACCGCCAAAACCTACCATAGCCAAAATACGTTACACCCGATAAAAAACCGCCCCTTTGGGTGTTGCTCGGTGGAGTGGGCATTTACCTGGGCACTGGTGGTGGCACGAAAAACTGCCATCTAATTTTGCCCACACCGCCTGCATGGCCTGATCTGGCGTAGCAAAAAATCGTTCACGGCCAATCTCATCCAATGTGCCGGGTCGCTCAAGCGCATCTAACACTTGTTTTTTTGCGCGCCCAAAAAACACCTCCACCTTCGCCTCTTTCAACCTTCGCACCAATCCCAAAAGCATTTCTTCACCGGTCGCATCAACCTGATTAATACCCTCAGCATCAATAATTAAATACCGCAAATGTGGGTTTTGAGCGGCACAGGTCAACATCGTATCTTCAAACGCGCCCGTACTGCCAAAATAAAGCGACCCATCAAATCGTACCATTGCCATAATTTCACACGCATCCAATTTATGTACCTCTGCATCACGCAAGGCACCATCGGGATGACGCGACAAAACAGCCACACGTGGTTTCATCGTACGGTAAAGATACAATCCCAAAGACAACCCAACACCAACAGCAATACCCACATCCAAGTGCGGTGCAGAAATAAGCGTCAGCACAAATGTTGCCACTGCCACAATGCCATCATGACGATGCACTTGCCATGCACGTTTGATCGGTGAAATATGAAGCAGGCTGGTCACAGACACCATCACAATAGCAGCCAAAATGGCCAACGGCATGTGATACAACATCGGTGTAAAAAACAACAACATCAAAATCACCACCACCCCAGCAACCACAGAAGCAAATCCCGTTTGGCCTCCCGCCCTAAGCGTAACAGCCGACCTTACAAAAGACCCAGAAACAGGAAAACTCCTAAAAAAGCTGCCCGCAATGTTGCTCAATCCTTGTGCAAGCAGTTCCTGATTGGCATCAATACGTTGCCGGGTTTGTGTGGCAATAGCCTTGGCAATAGAAATCGTTTCCATATAGCCAATGAGAGAAATGGTTATCGTTGCACTCAACATACGCGGCAACATGCCCCAATCAATAATAGGAAGCGCAAACGACGGAATACCCTCAGGAATATTCCCAACAACCAACCCCCCATAATATTCCTCAAACCCAATCCACCATGCAATCACTGTAGATGAAAGTGCCACAACCAACACATTGGGAATTTTTTGACTGATACGACGCAAGACGATCAACACCACAATGCCTGAAACACCCATCACCAACGTGGGCGTGTGAAAGCCTACAGAAATCGTTTCCCACATCCGCCACATGCGCTCATAATGAGGGCCGCCTCGGGCCACCGTCACGCCAAAAAGCTTGTCAATTTGTGACGTACTGATAATAATGGCGGCTGCATTGGTAAAACCCAAAACGACTGGGTGAGACAAAAAATTGACCAGCGTGCCCAAACGCAACAAACCCAACCCAAATTGAAACAAGCCCACAAGCAAAGCCAACATAATCGCAAGCCCGATATATTCCTCTTCACTACCAGCAAGCGGCCCAAGTACAGCAGCTGTCATCAGGGCAACCAATGCCACAGGCCCCGTTGAAAGCTGCCGAGATGACCCAAACAATGCACCCACCATAATGGGTACAAATGATGCATAAAACCCATAATAAGGTGGCAAATCGGCCAATTGTGCATTGGCCATCGATTGTGGAATCAGTACCAAAGACAGAGTAATACCCGCTAATATGTCTGCACGCAAAATCTTAATATCTTTAAGCTCACCGACCCAATTTAAAAACGGGAAAAGTCTATTCAATATTTTTTTATTTTTATCCACGTCTAACGTCTCGTCCCCTCACATGAAACCAGTATGTAATAACACGCCAGCCGAAACAAACCGGTATTAATCTGCCCAACCCCAGCGCAAAGAGCAAGCAGAAAGTCATCACACAGGATAGAAAATTGGCAGATCACATCTATCGACTTCCAATCACCTTGAAAAAACCTACACACAACAACCATTTGAACTTATATTCAAAAAGTTTGTTCCGCACCTAACAATCACCCACAAGCAGAAACCAAATCTGATAAAGGGGTTTCTATGCATCATAAATACCGTTTGACACGTTTTATTTTTGTATGCTTCACATTGTTTTTAAGCCACCCGGCCTTTGCCCAAGAAGAAACACCCTCACAGGGCTGGATAGAGCAACAGATAGATGCGCTTGGCGAACACATGGGCGCAGCAGCCAATTTCCTCTTTAGCATCTTCTTTTATGATTTTGGTTCTGGCATACCATTAATCATCGCCGTTCTGGTTGGTGGGGGTGTCTATTATTCTTTCTTTTTTGGTTGGTTAACCCTGCGCGGGTTCAAACATTCTATTGATGTCATTCGCGGCCGATATGACAACCCCGATGATCCGGGTGAAATTTCACACTTCAAAGCGCTCACCAGTGCATTATCTGCAACCATTGGTCTGGGAAATATCGGTGGCGTAGCCGTTGCAGTAGGCATGGGAGGCCCAGGTGCTGTTTTTTGGATGATCTTAACGGCCTTTTTTGGTATGGCATCCAAACTCGCCTCTTGTACCTTAGCTGTTATCTATCGCCAGATTCACCCCGATGGGCGTGTATCTGGCGGTCCCATGTATTACATGGAACAAGGCCTGGCAGAAAAAGGATTGAGACCTGTTGGGCGCACACTGGCCGTTTTGTTTGCGCTGCTCACACTCGGAGGGTCTTTGGGTGGTGGCAACATGTTCCAGGCCAACCAAACCCTCGAAATACTCGGCTCCGTATCTCCAGTCTTTAAAACCTACAATTGGTTGGTCGGTTTAATACTGGCAGTCATGGTCGCCGTGGTCATCATCGGTGGCATCAAACGCATTGGCAATGTAACGTCACGTATTGTGCCCTTTATGTGCGGTCTCTACGTCATCACCTGTCTCCTCATTATTTTCACACATATCGTTGACGTACCAGGTTTACTTGTTGAAATTGTTGCCCAAGCCTTTAACCCACAGGCCGCTTTTGGTGGTTTTTTAGGCGTTATGGTTCAAGGTGTGCGTCGTGCCGCATTTTCAAATGAGGCTGGGTTAGGCTCTGCTGCATTTGTTCACGCGGCTGCAAAAACCGACGAACCTGCCCGAGAAGGTATGGTTGCGATGATTGGTCCCTTTATCGACACCGTTATCATCTGCCTCATGACAGCCTTGGTCTGTATGATTACGGGTGTATACAACGATCCCGAATTTGCAGGCAAAGGTGTTTCGATGACCAGTGCCGCATTTGAAACTTTCATCCCAGGTGCCAGTTACGTTTTATCCATCGTCGTCATCCTCTTTGCATATTCCACCATGATCTCGTGGTCTTATTATGGAGAACGCGCCTGGGAATATCTTTTCGGTTTGGGTTCCATTCTTGTCTATCGGATCATTTTTGTATGTTTTGTCTTCATCGGTTCTGTCACCGCATTAAAAAGCGTCTTAGACTTTTCCGACGCAATGATCTTAGGAATGGCATTTCCCAATATCATCTGTGGCATCATCTTAAGCCCACAAATCAAGGTTGTATTGAACGATTATTGGGCGCGACTCAAATCGGGTGAAATGAAACGGTATTATTAGACTTAACCAGAACCAAAGTGATCAAAATACAAAACGGGTTTGCCATATATGGGCAAACCCGTTTCATTTTAATAAAACCTTTTGGTAACACAACTCAGTCCTTACTATAAAAAATGAATACTTTCAGAAATTCAAAAACGTATCTTTATTAAGAGATACATCGGCAAGCATCACATAAAATGCCAAAACGATTCACCCGCATAATCAAACGCAATTCCGACATCCCCACCAGAAATGGATGCTATGACAAATCAAACCACAAATATTGTTGTAATAGGTGCTGGGATCATCGGTTGTTCTATTGCCTATCACCTTGCCAAGCAAGGTGCAAACGTGACCTTGCTCGACACGCAAGAGCCCGGGCAAAGCACCACTGCCGTATCATTTGCGTGGATCAACGGCAGAGACAAAAACCCACGCAACTATCATGACCTCAATCGCCAATCTTTGGAACAGTGGTCACGATTTGCCAGACAATTGGATGCCGAGTCGGCACTCACGTGGGGCGGCGAACTGCGCTGGGCCGCATATGAAGATGCAGCCGAAGAAATTGTGCAACGTGTGCGTACCTTGCAATCGTGGGGTTATCCCATTTATTTGCTCAATGCAGATGACGTAAATCAATTAGAACCTCGGCTCACTCCCGGAGAAGTTGCCGTTGCTTCATATACCGAAATCGATGGCCATGTCGACACCAACATCATTGTCAACGCCTGCATCCAAAATTTAGAACAACACAATGCAACTGTTTACAAAACACAAGTCACAGGATTTGCACATGCCAATCACAAAATACAAAGCGTTATCACAACAGCAGGTGAAATAGCGTGTGATGCAGTTGTCTTGGCCGCAGGCCCAGACACAGCAGACATTGCACACATGGCCAACATACACGTTCCCCTGTACGACACGTTTGGGTGCAGCATCATAACCGAGCCTGTGCCGCCCATCTTTCAACATGTTTCCGTTATGCACAGCCCCCGAGACACACCGCCTCAAACCAATTTCCGCCAACTACCCAATGGTTCAGTCATGATGCACGGTGGCGCACACGGTCGTGTATTTGACGGAGGCTCCCTCGGGCAAAATGACAAAGAAATCCAAACCGTTCAAGAAGCTGTTGCACAATACATGCCTGCACTCGAAGGCGTACCCATTCAAGAAGTCCGCAAAGGTCGCCGCCCCATACCCAAAGATGGTCTTCCCATCTTAGGCTTTACCAAACAAATGACCAACCTCTACCTATCGGTCATGCACAGCGGTGTTACTTTGGCCCCCCTTGTTGGAGAAAGTGCATCCATTGAAATTCTCGAACAAACACATATCGACTATCTCGAACCCTATCGACTCTCACGTTTTGAGTAAAACCAATGACACACCCTGCTGCCATTCAAACATATCTATCAGGATATACCACAACGGGTGAAAACCACCGTACCAGTTCACAGTCTCAAATTTATCTCTATCAAAAACCGAACGCACCCGATCTCTTTCTCAAAATCAATATCGGTGCCACAGGTGCACCTCTTATCCGAGAAAAAGAAGCCATGAACTGGCTACAAGGCAAACTCCCCGTACCACCAGTTGTCGCATACCACGAAGAAAAAAACACAACATATCTGATCACCAAACGCCTCCCAGGCATCAGTTCGCACGAAGAACCCTATAGACACAATCAAGAGATTACATTCCGCATTCTTTCCGAAGGTTTACGCGCCATCCATAAGGTCAAAGCCATCGGTTGTCCACTGCCTCAATACACTGCCGATGGCCTCATTCAAGAAGCAAAGCACAATGTCCAAACAGGTGTCGTAACAACCCAATCGCTCAAAAGTCGTGGCGATTCACGCACACCGCAAGAAGCACTAAACCAAGTGTTATCTCTACGTCCCCTCAAGGAACAAAACATCTTCACACATGGCGATTATTGTTCTCCCAACATCTTAATCCACAACAACCGCCTCTCAGGGTTTATAGACTGGGGTTCCGCGGGCATGGGTGATCCACATCGCGATCTGGTTTCTGCCCAGTACAGTATTCGACGTAACTTAGGTGAAGAATGGATCGATCCTTTCTTCGACCATTATGGACGCGAACATATCAACGAAGATATCTTGGCATTTTACACTGCAATCTACGAGCTCACATGACAAGTCCCAAC
>JABIFK010000855.1 GCA_018650745.1 Candidatus Latescibacterota bacterium
AGACATTGCAGCCAACGGAGTGCCCGCAAAGATTTCAACATCTTTAAACCGTCGCAAAGCATTGGATGGCGCAGATTATGTTTTGAATTTGACGCGCATTGGCGGGCTGGAAGCGTTTCAATCGGACATTGATATTCCATTGAAGTACGGTGTGGATCAGTGTGTGGGCGATACGATTTGTGCAGGTGGGATTATGTATGGACAGCGTAATATCCCACAAGTTTTGGCGTTTTGTAAAGACATCAGAGAAGTTGCAAAATCGGATGCGTTGTTTTTGAATTATTCCAATCCAATGGCGATGAATACGTGGGCAGGGTTTACATATGGTGGTGTGAATATGCTGGGCTTGTGCCACGGTGTGCAAGGTGGCCACCATCAAATTGTGCAGGTGATTCAACTTTTGATCAATAAGGGCAAACAACCTGGAGATCGTGGTTTTAAAACGGTGACTCAGAAGGATGTGGATATTGTTTGTGCAGGGATTAATCATCAGACGTGGTATATCAAAGTTCAATACAAAGGCAAAGATTGGACGGGGCGTTTATTGGAAGGATTTGAGCAACACCCAACGTTTAGCAAGACTGAAAAGGTGCGCATCGATATGTTACGCCGGTTTGGATATTACAGCACCGAATCAAACGGGCATTTGTCAGAATATGTGCCGTGGTATCGCAAGCGTACTGGTGAGATTAAAAAGTGGATCAGTTTGGGCACGTCATGGATTCATGGCGAAACGGGTGGTTACTTGCGTGTGTGCACCGAAGGACGCAATTGGTTTGAGACCGACTTTCCAAATTGGCTCAAACAAGAGCCTCCCAAATTTGAATATGAAACACGGTCTGAAGAACATGGCAGTTGGATTATTGAAGCACGCGAAACGGGTCGTGTGTATCGTGGGCATTTTAATGTGCAGAACAAAGGTGCGATTACGAATGTGCCGGATGATGCCATTGTGGAAGTGCCTGGGTATATTGACAAAAATGGGATTAATATTCCAAAGGTGGGTGAGTTGCCTTTGGGGTGCGCAGCTGTCTGTAACACATCGATCAGTGTGCAACGCATGGCTGTAGAAGCGGCTGTTCATGGCGATGTGGACTTGCTTAAACAAGCGATGATGCTCGATCCATTAACGGGTGCAGTGTGCAACCCGCCGGAAGTATGGCAGATGGTGGATGAACTTTTGGTGGCACAAGCGAAATGGTTGCCACAATACAAGCGTGCGATTCCAAAAGCAAAAGCGCGGTTGGCATCGGAAAAACCATTGGGCACCAAAAAGACACACGGTGCTGCACGTGTAAAGACCAAGTCTGTGGCTGAAATGCGGAAGAATGTGACTCAGGCGCGGAAGAATGCTGATGCGGCAGATAAGGCGAATATGACGGGGAAGAGTGGACGGTCGTTGAAATCGCGTCAAGGACTCAAATAAAAAACTTATAAGCAGAAGGTAAGGGCAGAAGGCGGAGGATTAATGAATCGCCTTCTGCCCTTTATTTTAATATGAACTTGGCATTAGGATTTTGGGATGTGATGTTGGTTTTGGTGGTGACCTTTCAAGCAATGGCAGTGGCTTATTTGTCATCGCCAAAGTGGAAAGGGTTGGCCCTGTCTTTGCCGTTACCGTTTACGACGATTGTGTTGTCATTAGGTGATCCAGTAGATGCGTCGAACGTATTATCAATGGCAACCCTGTTGGTCTATGTGAGTTGTGTGTGGTTTTTGTACGATAAAATGAAGTTGACCATTGTGATTTCGATTGCGTTAGGTGTGTTGATGTATGTTCTGTTGGGCAGTGTGTTGGTTGGTCTTGTTCCTAAGACAGACGATGTATTCTGGATGGCGATTGTTGGGGTTTTTGGATTGGGGGTTTTCTTGTTGCGTGTGTTGCCCAGACCGAGCAAACCACCCTATCGCACACCACTTCCACTTTGGCAGAAATTGCCTACTGTTTTCTTGGTGGTAGGTATCTTGGTGACCATTAAGAATCATTTGGGTGGGTTTGCATCGTTGTTTCCATTGCTTGGAACGGTAGGAGCGTATGAAGTGCGGAATGATTTGTGGATTTTGGTACGCACGGTACCTGTGCTGATGTGTTCTTTAACGGTGTTGATTGTTGTGGCACACTTGGCGCAGGGCACTTGGGGATTGCACGGTGGTTTGATGATGGGGTGGTTGGCTTTTTTACCGATTGTTTTATGGGTGCAATTACGAGTGCGTAAGGTATAATATGCGCTGGATGATTATTGCGATTTTGATGGGGTTACCTATGGGTGTTCTTGCATTTGACTTGGAAGCATTGGGTGTTCAGTTACATATTGATGAACGGCCTCAAGCAGAGGTGTTGGATGCACAAAACGTATCTGTAACCTTATACCCCGAAGCGGGTATTGGAACGCAAATGGCATCTTTTGCTTTGCCATTTCCACCAAACGCACTGGTCGAACACACAACCATTCAGGTATTGAATGAAGAAGGGCAAGAGGTTCCTGTCTTTACAAAACCATTGGTTTATTGGTGGGGTGAAAAACATCAGGCATTGAGATCGGTATTGGTACAATTTGAGGTAACGTTTCGCGATACGATGGCACAGACTTGGACATTGGCTTGGAATAAAACAGATCGTATCACACGAGAAGTAGAAGTGGCAGCATCTGAAACTCAGTTTGTGAGAAACGATGAAGATGTCTCGTATCATTGCCCAAAAGTATTGGCGGTGTTGCCACAAGATTGGCTGTGTAAAAGTTGGATTGCGTGGCAACAAACGCCTGCATCACAAAATGAAGTGGCAACTTGGTATGATGAACATGTGTTGGATCAGTTTGACAATTCATTGATGCATATCAATTCCGAAAAATATGCACCCCATTTATATGATCGACCTGCAACGTATGCAAAGATTTATGTGCGACACGGACAGCGCGAACATCTGTTGGCGGCATTAAAAGCTGGTGAGACGTATATTTCGCATTTGGGTTTGGATGGATTTTTTGATTTAAAACCGAGAGACTATAAATATGTGTATGGCGAAGGATCTGCGCTGTTGTATTTGTTGACGGGTGATGTGCGTTTTAAAGATGCGGCATTATTGACTTTGTCGGCTTGGGACCAATGGCAGGCGTTTCGGTATCGTGGTGAAGGGTTTTGGACTGAGCGGCATGTGGCATTTGGGATGGCGGCGTATTTACATGTTTATGAGTTAACGGGTGATAAACGTTTGCTTGATTTAGCCAAGGCGTATTTTGAGGGCGTGTATGATTTGCAGACGCGGCCTTTGGATAGCAAAAAACCAGATGGGGCCTGGCGTCATACAGCTGAAAGTCATGGCGATGGTACGGGATGGACAACAAGCCCGTGGATGAGCGCCTTGTTGATGGACAGTATTTGGAAGTATTGGATGCTGACGGGGGATGAACGTACGCTTGTGTCTTTGGCGATGTATGCTAAGTTTATTGCGACGTACGCGATTACACCTGATGGGGAAGGGGTGTATTATATGGCGGCCTCTCCTGAGGCGGGTGAAAGTGTGAATCCTGAAAATCCGCCGCATCATGTGGAAGCGTGTTATATGTTGGCGATGGGGTATTATTTGTCGGGCGGGAAGGATTTGGATTTGTTGGTAAAGTATGAAAAGTTATGGCCATTGGTGATCGGGGATAATGCAAATAATCCGCCACGTAAATTTTCTTGGCGATTTCGGAATACGTCGGGGTTGGTTTGGTTTTTAAGTCAAAATTTCTAAAGAGGGGTTTGTATGACTGATGAGATTGGTGTATGGGATGGTGATGCACCTGATAGTGAAGGGCGCACAAATGAAGAAGAGGTGGTGAATGAGCGGGTGCGGAAAGTGCATCAGCCATCGTTGACGGTCCATTTG
>JABIFK010000029.1 GCA_018650745.1 Candidatus Latescibacterota bacterium
ATTGGGAATTGGCTTTGGGTGTGGTACTGGCATCGGGGTTGTTGTTTGTGTTGCTCACCGTCATTCGGGTGCGTGAGGTTATTATTACGGCGGTACCAGACCCCCTCAAACGCGCTACGGCAGCGGGCATCGGTATGTTCATTGCCTTTATTGGTTTAAAGAATGCAGGTTTGGTCGTAGCAGATGAAGCCACATTGCTTTCGTTGGGAGATGTGAGAACGGGACCCGTTGGATTGGTCCTCTTGGGCATTTTGGGAACGGGTGTGATGTTGGTGCGCGGTGTGAACGGAGCCATTTTGTTGGGTGTGTTGGGCGTGACGGCGTTGTCCATGTTATTAGGCGTGTCCCCTTGGCCCAATGGTCTGGTGAGTTTGCCTGTTTTTCCGGTGCATTTATTTGGGGTGGCGATCACAAATTTGCCCGTTGCATTTCATCCGGGGCTCATTGAATTGGTCTTTGCTTTTTTGTTTGTCGATCTTTTTGACACCATGGGGACATTGGTTGGTCTGTCTGAACGGGTGGGATTTTTGAAGAAGGATGGGCAATTGCCGCGTGCGAACAAGGCTTTGTTGGCCGATTCGGTGGGGTCGGTGTGTGGTGGTATTTTGGGTACGTCTACGGTGACTACTTATATCGAAAGTGCATCGGGTATTTCGGCTGGGGCGCGCACGGGTTTTGCCAATGTGGTGACGGGGGCATTGTTTTTGGTCGCTTTGTTTTTTACACCTCTGATTCAGGCGATTCCTACTTTTGCAACCTCTTCTGCTTTGGTGATGGTGGGTGTCATGATGATGTTACCTGTTATCAATATCAATTGGGAGGACGTTTCAGATGCGTTGCCCGCATTCTTAACGCTGATAGCGATTCCTTTCACATTCAGTATTTCAGATGGTTTGGCCTTGGGTTTTATATCGTATCCAATTGTCAAACGGCTGGGTGGGAAGGGCGATAGCGTACATGTGTTGGTCGATGTGTTGGCCGTTATTTTTATTGCTAAATATTTGTTTATGTAATTCTTTCTGAATATGATCCTCCGCTGGTGTGATAATTCAATCAGATAGGGCCTATTTGATACAATACCCGAAGGATAAATATCATGCCTTTGGGTATTTTTTATGCATGACTTTCACTTGTTTTCTCTTTACTTTCAAGAGATTGGTAAAACCTTGAACGTCTGATCTCTGGTGGGCGTGTTGGATTTTGTTGTTAAATAGTAAAAAGCCGAATCAGGTGTACTGTGTTTTTTATTGTTGTGGTATACAGGGAGGGTTTTATGCGTAGCATATTGATTTTTATGGTGTCCGTTTTGATATCTGGGATCACGTGGGCACAAAGTGAAGGCGTGATTGAAGGCGTAATATTAGACGCCGATGGCGGTCCTTTGCCGGGGGCCAATGTGGTGGTGCACAGCATTCCGCCAAGTGTTAAACATGGGACGATCACAGATGGTGATGGTCGTTATCGGCTTACAGCATTGCCTGCAGGCCGTTATCACATTGCCGTGTCCTATATTGGATATCAAGCCCAAGTGAAGAATGATGTTCAGGTTCAAGTGGATATCATTTCCAAGCAAAATTTCACACTGGAATCTGAAGCCTTTATGCAGGGCCAAATTGTGGTCTCGGCTTCTCGGCGACGTGAGAAAGTGATTGATGCGCCGGCTTCAGTCTCTGTATTAGAATCGAGCGATCTGCAAAACAGAACGGCAACCAGTGTGTCTGATTTTGTGAAGGGGTTGCCGGGAGTTGATTCTGCGCCTACGGGATTGTCTCAAAGCAATACCGTATCACGTGGATTTAACAATGTTTTTTCGGGTGCGATGTTGACATTGGTTGACAATCGGATTTCAAGCGTGCCTTCTTTGCGTTTGAATGCCAACAATTTTATTCCTGTGACCTCAGAAGATATTGAACGCATTGAAATTGTTCTTGGACCTGGTGCGGCATTGTATGGACCAAACAGTGCAAATGGTGTGATGCATATTATTTCCAAATCGCCGTTTCAATCGGTGGGTACAACGGTTCAGGCAACGGGGGGAGAACGCAGCATGCGCAAAGTCGTGATGCGCCATGCGAGCCGATTGAGTGACAAGGTGGCGGTTAAAGTTTCAGGGCAATATTTTGCTGCGACAGATTGGAAATATGAAGACCCTGAGGAAGTGCGCTCTCGCGGTTTTAACCCGCGAATCTATGATCAGGAGCGCAAGTCGGGGGAGATTCGTTTGGACGTGCGCCCGACCGATGATGTAACAGCGATTTTTTCTGCGGGATACAACAGTGCAGATAACATTGATATGACGGGATTGGGGGCTGGGCAGGCAGATGATTGGACATACCAATTTTTGCAAGGGCGTTTGTTATATAAAGGATGGTTTGCTCAGGTTTTTTATAACAAGAGCGATGCGGGAAATACAACGCTATTGCGCTCGGGCAACCCTATTGTCGATAAATCGACCCTCACCGTTTTTCAACTGCAACACGCCGCTGAATTGGGCGAAAAGCAATTGTTTACATATGGTGTTGATGCGCAATTTACACGCCCCAATACAGAAGGTACTATTAATGGTGTGAATGAATCCAATGATGGCATCGACGAATATGGATTTTATGTGCAAAGTGAAACGGATCTTTCTGAGCAATTCGATTTGGTATTGGCAGGGCGTATTGATGATCATAAATATCTCGAAGATCCTGTTTTGTCACCTCGTGCAGCGTTGGTGTTTAAACCTCAAGACGTACATACATTTCGTTTCACATACAACCGCGCATTTGATACGCCCTCTGGCAACAATTTGTTCTTAGATCTCAATGCCAATCCCGATGTCTTTGGGATTGGTCAAAGTTTTGCACCTGCTCTTGGTTTTAGCCCCGCGATTGATGTGCGAACCCAGGGGACGACCACGGGTTTTACCTTTCGCCGCGATGCGAATGGGTTGCCTATGTTCCGTTCGCCTTTTGCACCTGTTGGCGGGCTCGATGTATCGCAGCACGTGTCCTTACATGATCCTCAATTTACCAATGTGATGTGGGGCGTGGCACGTGGGGCGGTGTTGGCTGGTCTTGTGCCACAGTTGGAACAAGTAGCCACGGGAGTCATTGCCCAACAGATGATTGCTGGCGGCGTGCCAGCCGATCAGGCACCCGCTTTGGCAGCGGCGCAAGCGGCACAATTGGCTGCGGCGTTTCCGGGTGTGATCCCCTCTGCTTTACCTGGGCTGCAAAATTCGGTGGGGCACCTCAATCTGGCCACCTCGGGTTTTGATTTTGCATCGAACTTGCAAACTTCGGTGACTGATGTGGCCAAAGTTAAACCCACGACGACTGAAACGTTTGAGGTGGGTTATAAAGGTATTGTAAATAATACGCTGGTGCTTGCTGCCGATGTTTATCGCTCTAAAAAAGAAGATTTTGTGGGGCCGTTGCGCATTGAAACGCCCAATGTGTTTTTGGAACCCACATCGTTAACGACGGCATTTGGTGGTGCTTTGGCGCAAAATTTGGCGGATCCTGCCAATGCGGCTTTGGCACAGGCTGCTGCTGCCTTAGATGCTCCTTCTTTGGGGGGCAATGGCAACGGTTCGGTGGTGGACGAATTGACCGGTCTTTTTGTGTCGAGTGCAGCACAAATCCCATTTGGTACCATTTCACCCGATGAAGCAGTCGATCCTGCTGCAGTGATGTTAACCTATCGCAACTTTGGTAAGGTGACATATTATGGGGCAGATGTGAGCTTTGCATATTATCCCAATAAATCGTTTACGTTTTCGGGAAACTATTCTTATGTGAGTGAAGATCTGTTTCAAAAATTAGATGGCATCGCAGACATTGCATTGAACGCGCCCAAACACAAAGGCAATTTGGCTGTAAAATATGTGTTCCCCACCACTGGGTTGTTGTTAGAAGGCAGTATGCGTTATCGAGACAGTTTCCCTATGGATTCGGGAGTTTATGCCGGTTTGGTTGATAGTTATACAGTGTTTGATTTGCATTCTGCCTATGAATTGCCAATGGATGGGGTTACAAAAATTACATTGCATGCCGATGTGAGCAATTTGGCGGGTAAAAAATATCGGGCTTTTATTGGGGCGCCTGAAATGGGTCGGTTGGTTTCGGGTGGCATCTCTGTGCGGTTTAAGTAGAAGATTATGGGATCTTGTTGAAAGGGTTCGGATGAAAATTTCTGATGTACAGATATTTAGAGTGTTTGGTGAATGGGACGGTGGCGGGTTTCCTATGGGGAGTCGTCAGGCAAAGGCGATGGATATTTATCCAGAGTTTAATACGGATGCCCACGGTGGGAAGAGCGGCACACGTGGTATTCAGGCGCTGTATCTTCAAATTGATACAGACGAAGGCATTTCTGGGCTGTTTGGTCCTATTCAGAAGCATCAAGCGTTTGTGATTGATAGCATGCTGAAGTCGTTTTTGATTGGCCGCGATCCATTGGCCACAGAGGCCTTACAGGACCAGATGCTGCGTTTGGATCGGCATGGGCGCTCGGGTTTGTTTATGACGGGCGTGAGCGCGGTTGATTGTG
>JABIFK010000028.1 GCA_018650745.1 Candidatus Latescibacterota bacterium
ACCCGTGCGCGGTAACGACATCGATACCGATCGTATTATTCCAGCTCGCTACCTACGCGCCATCACTTTTGAAGGGTTGGGCGAACACGCTTTTGAAGACGACCGTAAATCAGATCCCAATCACCCATTTGACAAAACAGAGTTTCAAGGCGCGAAGATACTGATTGCCAACGGCAACTTTGGCTGTGGTTCGTCTCGCGAACACGCCCCCCAAGCCCTGCAAGGCTGGGGTATTCAAGCCCTTGTTGGTGAGTCTTTTGCCGAAATTTTCCGTGGGAATTGCACGGCAATGGGTGTGCCCTGTCTCACCGCATCACCCGCCGACATTTCCAAAGTGCAAGATGCTGTTACCCAAAATCCACAACAAGATCTCAGTTTGGATCTCAAAACCCGTAAACTTTTCTGCGGCGATCTCGAAATTGACCTGCAAATTCCCGAAGGAAACCGTCTTCAACTTATCGAAGGCGCTTGGGATGCCACGGGCATGTTACTCGAAGGACAAGATGCAACAAAAGAAATAGCAGAAAAGTTACCCTACGTCTCAGGATTTTAAAACCCAGGCCTGCAAATGCAGGCGTTTTTTGAATTCGAAACTTATGCAAATAAAATACACCACAGACAGGAGTCATCATCCGGGCGCTTATCAACGCCCGGTGGTCATTGGTTTGGGAAGTTAGACACACAGTGTCAAAACCATGGGTGCCTCATTCTGCCGCCACAAAAATCGCGTGGCAGCCCCCAACACTTCTCTATTTTATCAATCCCAAATCAAAGGAACTTTCATGTCTGATGTCATACAAATATACGATTCCACACTCCGTGACGGCGCGCAAGCTG
Organism: Candidatus Latescibacterota bacterium; assembly: GCA_018650745.1. GTDB lineage: Bacteria > Latescibacterota > UBA2968 > UBA2968 > UBA2968 > JABIFK01. The sequence goes on from JABIFK010000028.1 coordinate 838, forward strand.
AGGGCATTTCGTTTTCTGTTGAAGACAAAATTATGATCGCCCAACAACTGGACGATTTGGGTGTGCACTATATCGAAGGCGGTTGGCCAAACCCAACGAATCCAAAAGATCTTGAATTCTTTAAAAGGGCCCTAGATTTAGAGTTTAAGAATGCAAAAATATCCGCATTCGGAAGCACCCGTAGGGCCAACAATCCCCCAGAAGATGATGCCACATTAACCACGCTGCTTAAAGCCGGGACCAAAGTGACTTGTATCTTTGGCAAAACCTGGACGCTTCATGTCACAGATGCGTTGCGCATCACTTTAGACGAGAATCTTCAGATCATTGAAGATTCCTGTGCCTGGCTAAAAGAAAACGGAAGAGAAGTCGTCTACGACGCCGAGCACTTTTTCGATGGTTACAAAGCAGATCCGGCATATGCGACCAACACCCTTCTTGCGGCTCAAGAAGGGGGTGCAGAAATTCTTGTCTTGTGTGACACAAACGGCGGTACGCTTCCAACCGAAGTGCGTGACATCATCACCGCCATACAGCCAAAGCTGCAAACCCCTTTGGGTATCCACACACACAACGATGCAGGGATGGCGGTTGCCAACAGCATCATAGCGGTTGAATTGGGTGCCATCCAAGTACAAGGCACCTTCAATGGCTATGGCGAACGTTGCGGCAACGCAAATTTGTGCTCAGTGATTCCCAATATCGAGTTAAAACTTGAAAAAAAGGCCATTGGTGCCGAAAATCTGACGAAGCTCATGAAAGTTTCGCGGTTTCTAAGCGAAGTGGCCAACGTTTACCACGATCATCGGCAAGCCTATGTGGGTGAAAGTGCCTTTGCACACAAAGGCGGTGTGCACATTGACGCCATGATGAAACAACCTGCCACCTACGAACACTGTGACGCAACAACTGTAGGCAATGAGCGTAGGTATTTGCTCTCCGAACAATCGGGCGGTGCGACAATGGCGGCTAAATTGGACCACATCATACCCGGCCTGGACAAACGGCATCCGACAGCCCAAAAGCTTTTGCAAAAAATCAAAGAACTTGAGCACGAAGGCCATGTTTTTGAAGCTGCTGAAGCGTCTTTTGAACTCTTAGCGCGACGTACATTGGGCACCATTCGGGAGCCATTCAAGCTCATCAACTACCGCACCTTCAACCACCGCTCTACACGCAGCAGTGCGGTTGAGGCCATTGTTAAAATTGAAATCGATGGCACAATATACCACACAGCAGGTGACGGTGATGGCCCAGTAAATGCATTAGATGCTGCCTTGCGCCAAGGGTTGGAACAAGTTTATCCGTCACTTAAAGGTGTGCACCTTGAAGACTACAAAGTACGCGTCCTCTCAAGTGCAGCCGGCACAGCAGCCAAGGTGCGCGTATTAATCGAAACATCTGATACCAAACACACGTGGAGTACCGTGGGTGTCTCAGAGAATATCATCGAAGCCAGTTGGATCGCTTTGGTAGACAGCTTTACGTATAAACTCATGATCGATGGATTGATCACGACAGAAAACAAAACAGTTTAGCCCTATCCTTTACCTACGAGAAAAAAATGCAAATCAACTCTCGCCGCATAGACCGGCTCCCGCCCTATGTTTTTCACCAAGTCAACGCACGCAAAATGGAATTGCGCCGTAAAGGTGTAGATATTATCGACTTGGGCATGGGCAATCCAGACCAACCCACACCCTCCCACATCGTAGACAAACTGGTCGAAGTTGCCCGCGATCCATCAGCGCACGGATATGCCCCATCTGCAGGTATTCCAGGGCTTCGACGCGCGATCTGTAGGCATTATAAAAGTAAGTTCGACGTTGACCTAGATCCTGAAACGGAAGCCATAGTCACCATCGGGTCAAAAGAAGGCTTGGCTCATATTTGTCTCGCACTCCTCGACCCTGGCGATTTGGCCATTGTTCCCAATCCCGCTTACCCGTTGCATATGTATGGCGTGGCAATTGCCAACGGCAATGTGCTCAGTTTACCCTTGCGGCCCGACAAAAACTTTATACCAGACTTACAAATGATGTCGAAAGAAATTTGGCCCAAGCCTAAGGTGATGATTTTTAATTTTCCACACAATCCAACAACGGCCACAGTTGACATTTCGTTTTTCGAAGAAATTGTGGATTTTGCACGTCGTCAAGAGATCATCGTTATTCACGACATGGCCTACTCTGACATTGCCTATGATGGTTTCAAAGTGCCCAGCCTACTCCAAGTAAAGGGTGCGAAAGAAGTAGGGGTTGAATTTTATACGATGTCAAAGTCTTACAACATGGCCGGGTGGCGTGTTGGGTTTTGTTTGGGCAATCCTGAAGTCATCAAAGCCCTTGCTATCATCAAGAATTATTATGACTATGGCGTCTTTACCCCCATACAAGTAGCCGCCATCGCCGCGTTAGACGGCCCACAAGATTGCGTGCGAGAAGCAACAGCTATGTATCAGGGCCGTCGCGACACACTTGTTGATGGTCTTAATCGCATTGGTTGGTCGGTAAACAGCCCCAAAGCTTCCATGTTTGTTTGGGCAGAAATCCCAGAAGCACATCGCCACCTTGGCTCCATGAATTTTGCACTCAAACTCATGGAAGAAGCCGAAATAGCCGTTGCACCAGGCATAGGATTCGGTGATCAAGGTGAAGGTTATGTTCGCATATCCTTGGTAGAAAACGAACATCGCATTCGCCAAGCAGTCCGCAATATCAAACGTTCGTTGTTTTAAATTGGAGAAATGCAAACTGGAAAATGTGTTAACTCGGCGAGACAAAAACACGTAAGAGCATACGTCAGCCACTTCACATTTCCCGTGTGCCTGCTTTATTAAAAAGGTTCCCCATCATGAACATTATCGAAGGCAGCATTCACCCCCCCAAAGGCTTTAAAGCCGTCGGCATATCCTGTGGCTTGAAACCCGACAATGCCAAAGACTTTGCTCTGATCGTCTCCGACCGTCCAGCAACCGCCGCAGGCACCTTTACCACCAATAAGGTATTTGCTGCCCCCGTTGCCATAAATCGTGAACATCTGACCAATGGGCACGCCCGTGTG
>JABIFK010000134.1 GCA_018650745.1 Candidatus Latescibacterota bacterium
CAACGACCCATTGGTCGCACCTACATTCAATTGACCGCCATTGTCCGACGTATAAATCACCAGCGTATTCGACAACTGCCCAGTCTCTTCCAACGCATCCAATACGCGCCCAATACCCGCATCCATATGTTCGACCAAAGCCACATATTTCACGCGCTCATCAGATGCATCGGGTTCTCGGTCGCGTACACGTTTCACCCATTCATCCGGTGGTTGAATGGGTGTATGCGGTGCATTATATGCCAAATACAAATAAAAGGGTTGAGATGTGCTTTGGTGTGACGTGATGAAATCCACAGACCAATCAGAGAACAAATCCGTCGCATGACCACGCGGATCAATCACATCCATACCTTCACGCATATAATTACTTTCATGCCGCAAATGCGTGTAATAATCATCCATCATATCACCCAAGAAGCCATGAAAATGATCAAACCCGCGTTTGCACGGATGGTTCTCTGGCTCAAGCCCCAAATGCCATTTGCCAATCAATGCTGTATGATAATCTTTTTGCTTCAGCATCGCAGGCATCGTCACTGCGTCTTGGCGAAAATATCCCCAATTGTTTTCCGCATGTGTGCGAATCACACCCGGCACACCCACACGATCGGGAAACCGCCCCGTCATCAACGCTGCTCGGCTTGGTGAACACACCGACGAATTGGCATAAAACTGTGTAAAACGCACACCATCATTGGCAATGCGATCTATATTCGGCGTTTGAAGGTGTGGCCCACCGTGCGCAGAAATGTCACCATAGCCGTGATCATCACCGAGGATAACAATAATATTGGGTAATGCAGCCATAATCAATGATCCTATTAAAAGAAAAACCCGTGAAACCCAATAAATGGTATCAGGTTTCACGGACTCAATTTACCCCGCAAGTGAAGCTGGTTTCACGGGCTGCCCCGTGCGTGCGGATTCATAAATCCCATCCATCAACAAACTGTGGTTGATCCCATTTTGAGTGCCTGCTGCTACTTGTGCATGCCCCAAAATCGTATCCACAAAGTTATTAATGGGATGAACCTCAGGAATATCAATTTCTGGATTCTCGGGCGTATCTTTGGCAGTTACCTTAATCCAACTGCCACCCCAACCATCAATCTCTACCAATCCATTTTCAAAAATAAAGGCCATATGTCGCCCATTAGATGCACAATTTCCACTGATGGTGATATTGGCCAACACACCATTTGCAAACCGCACACTCATGACACTGTTAATATCGACAGCAGCCCCTTTGTTATCCGTAAAAGCAAAAACCGTTTCGGGCTCCGACTCTACACTCCACAGCAAACTGTTCAAAATATGTGCGCCACTGTCGTAGGCTTGGCCACCGCCCGATAATGCAGGGTCCTGACGCCACGCGCCAGCAGTAGCCTTCAACCAATTTTGAGAAATAAAACCGGTCACCATTTCCAACGGCCCATAGGTCTTATTGCGAATTTGTTCACGCAAATACTGAAAAACCTGTTTGCTTGCTGTGTTAAAGCCCACGGCCACCACTTTGCCAAGGGCTTCTGCTTTTTCAGCAAGCGCATAAGCGTCTTTCGAAGAGGTCGTCATCGGTTTTTCCAAAAACACATGACAGCCTGCTTCCAATGCCTGAACCGCCTGCCCATAATGCAGTGTATGAGGCGTTGCAATAATCACCGCATCCAAATTTTCGTTGTCATACATTTCTTGAGGGTCTGAATACCCCTTCACGGGTTTGTCTTTAAAAAATGCGTCTTGCGACCTTTGAATATTGTCCGGATTCACATCACACAAAGCGACAATACCCGCATCTTCACGATCCGCCAAATGCCCCAAATGTTTTTTAATAATGCCACCACTTCCCACAACACCAATGTTAATCATTTTACACCCTTTCCGTAGGGCAGGATCCTCTGCCCGATTTCAAATCATTAAATAATGAATGCCATCCGAGAATCTATTCAACACAAGCCTTCAACTTTTCCAATCCCTCTTTCGCCACCGCCACAGACCCTTTTGCCCAATAACTTTCATTGAACAATTCAACCGACAACATGCCTTCATATCCCACATGATTTAATGCAGCTACCAGTTCTGGCCAATTGGCCAACCCATCTCCCGGATACACCCGATCTGCATCGGTTACCGTATCGCGCCCCGGGTCTGCCGGATAATCATTCACATGAACAAGCCCCAACTTATTGGGACCCAAATGTTCCAGGCCATGAAAATGGCCACTGCCTTTATACATATGATACACATCCGCTAGCAGTGCAGTATCCGCCCGTCCACACTCAGCAGCTACCATCAACGCTTCGCCCAATGTGCCCAACGTCTTGGCAATGCCCCAAAATTCCAAAATCGGCTTGGCATGAAACCCAGAAACCGCATCCACGAGCGCACCATACCGTTGGGCCACATCAAACAAGTTTACCTCACGGGTATGTATCCCAAATGGCGGAGCAGCCACATAAGTGCAATCTAAAGCATCCGCCATCTCAAAACAACGCACAGCTTCATCAAACCC
>JABIFK010000027.1 GCA_018650745.1 Candidatus Latescibacterota bacterium
AAAGGATTTTATAATCAGACAAGATTCGGTCTATGTGGCGCAGTTTAGGACACGGGTGGCGCAGTTCCAGTCTGCCATACAGGTAAAGCCCCTGACTCATAAAGAACTCATAAAAGAACATGTTGCGGTTTATCACCGTACCTTTGAAGCATTGGCTTCTGCGTCCATCGCAATTGGGCTGGATGAACAACGTGGTATTACAGGGGCTATGCGTTCTGCAATTCATCGCCTTGAACCCGCACTTTTGAAGGTGTCAGAACGTGGGCGGGTGCAAAGACAGAATGTTTTCACATATCTGGTTGGCATCTGTGTGTTTTTTACTCTATTTGCTTTTACGATTGTTGTGGTGCTTTCTCGGTTTCTAAGACTCAATAGACACTTGCTGTTTGAAGTTTTGGAACGCGAACGGGCAGAACTTGCGCTTCAGAAGGCGCATGATGAATTGGAAGAAAAGGTAAGAGCACGCACAATTGAGCTGTCTGATACAAATGTGGCATTGGAAAAATCTCGAGATATGGCAGAAAATCATGCGCGTGAAGCCGATGCGGCCAATCGTTCGAAAAGCATTTTCCTAACAAATATGGGACATGAGATACGAACCCCTTTAAATGCCATTATGGGATTTGGGCAGATTCTTTCACGAACACCTGTTGATGCCCAACAAAAAGAATATCTGGATTCTATTCAAGACAGCAGCAAAGCCCTTCTGGCGTTGATTGGCGATTTGTTGGATCTTGCCAAAATGGAGTCGGGGTCGATCGATTTGGCATACGACACGATAGATCCCCGGCCTGTTTTTTCAAGTTTGGAGCACGTTTTTTCTCAAGCAGCAGCAGAAAAAGAATTGGACTTTAAGGTAGAGATCGATTCAGCATTTCCTTCTGCGATCGTGACAGATGAAACACGACTCAGACAAGTTCTGATGAATTTGGCTGGCAATGCCATGAAGTTTACACATTCGGGATCTGTGAGGGTTTCGGTCTCAAGCACATCTGTGGATAATCGGGCCATTGATATGATGATTGCGGTCACTGATACCGGTATTGGTATTGCGCCGGATCAACTGGATAGGATCTTTAACGCTTTTGAACAACAGGAAGGACAGAGTGTCAATGAATATGGGGGCACGGGTATAGGATTGGCACTGACAAAATGGTTGGTGCACGCGATGGATGGTGAGATCTCTGTGGAAAGTGAACTGGGTAAAGGCAGTCGGTTCGAAGTGGTTTTGAAGCGCGTCAACTTGCCTGGTGAATCATCGGATTTTGACTTAGCGGTTTTGGGGGACCCTGCAACACTTGGTGAAGCAATACGAGAAAAGTTGCCCGAGTTGATTGCGGCACTTGAAGGTGAACATGAACAGTGGCAAACCATAAGTGAAGGTTTTGCGATAGATGAGGTCGAAGGTTTTGCAGAACGTATGCAAGCGTTGGGTGCAGAATATGGATATACTCCATTGGTGGTTTGGGCAGAGATGTTAAACGAACACGCACAAACGTTTCAGGTGGATATGATGCAACAAGGACTTGAAGCTTTTCCCAATTTGATTGCTCAGGCAAAATCGCTTGCCAATAAGTAATGACGCGGCGCATTTGTTTGCTCTTCTGCACAGCGTTTTCCTCTTTACCCCAATCCCGCCAAAACGCCCTCGTTTCACATGGCCTGGTTTTACAGGGGTAGACCAAAAAGGACTGGCGCCCAAAAAACGATATGGAAAACGCCAAAGAAATTGCTGACACCCTCACATTTGTAAAGCTGGCTCAGCACCGGTATTACAGTGTAGCCAAAGCGGCCATCTGCAAGTACGACAAAAACACTTGACAATTCCTGCCGATAATTCCTACTTACACGCCATCCATATGCAAGAAATTGCCCTTGTAATTCCTACACGTAGAGGAGGTTAGAAGATGGACGACGCGATGCGTGACACGTTCGCACGACAAGGCTATGTCGTGGTGCCCAACGTGCTCAATCAACAGCAGCTGGACGATCTCAATCAAGTTTACGATCAGCATATCCTTAAGCGGGAGGAGACGCTGTCTCAGGCGGGCGACGTACAGAAACGTAGAAACATCGGCGAGCGCGACAAGCAAATGACAACAGACCGGCACGGCAATACCTACATGGGGAGAAGGCTCTGGAGCAAGGCCTATATGGACCTGATCGACAATGAGACCATGCTGCCGATTGTCCAAGAGATTCTCAGTGATCCGGAGTGGGGCCATGCGCCAACACACATGCCGGAAGAACTTCGCCCCTTGTTTCGGCTGGATCATGACAATATACATTACAAACCTGGCCGGAAACCGACAGATGCTCCGGACGTAGGCGGTGCCCTCCATGGTGGCCCGAGCAGCTGGCATATCACGTGTGTGTATGAACTCAATACTGTCGAACCCGGTGACGGGGGCTTTGGGTGTGTTCCTGGCACACACAAGCCGGAAAATCACAATAAACTGTTGAACATTGACGGTGACTGGAAGCGGAACTGGTGTGACACGGAATGGACGTCGCAGCTGCCGAACTGGGATGACGATGTGCCGGTGCACCGCGTTGAAGCCAAGGCTGGGGACTGCATTTTATTCACAGAGAAGCTTACACACGGAACCATCCCGTGGGCTGGAAGTGGCGAGCGCCGCACCCTTTTCTATAAGTATGTTCCTTTTGGTATGCACCACGGCGACGTTGCTTACGACACCAACGACCCCGAACTCACTGAGCGGCAAAAACGGATCCTAGAGTTCTCGCCGTGCTGGTTTAACGAGCCCCGAGAGGACAAAGACTATTCTGGGAACCCTGCGCTCACTGAGCTCCATTCGTTGGCGCGTGTGGAGAGTGATCCGAGTGTGTTGTTACCGGGCATGTCGCGGCCGCGCATCCGACTGACGGACGAGACCAAGGCGATGCTGAGTGCCGGTTGAGGTGACGCGCGTGCAAATGCGAAGTTGGAATGGCTTAGGCATCCGTCACTGTTCTGCATAGGGTTTACCATTTCTCTCAATTCGGACTATGGATCATGAGGTTGAGGGTTTGAATCCTTCTGGGTGCACCATAAAAACAAGGACTGACGGCAATTAGCCGTGAGTCCTTTTTCTTGTAGGTAACATCTGATGCGATTTGTAATAGTGGACACCGCGAAAATGTTATTTTACAATAGCAAAAAGGAGATGGTGAGATGGCGCAGGTTATTGGACGTGCGGGTTATGAAACTTTACGCGATCAAATTGTTCAAGTTCTTCAAACGGGTAAAGAACGTGCCCAACGTGCCGTAGAAGAAGAGACCTTGCGCACGTATTATGAAATTGGCTGTTTGTTAAATGATTATGTTTTAGATAATAAAGAGCGTGCTGATTACGGCACACAAACAATCACGCGGTTGGCTGAAGAAGTGGGAATGAGTCAAACGCTGTTGTATCAAACGGTGGCTTTTTATCGTTTGGAACCAATTTTACACGCGCGTGTAAAATTAAGTTGGACACATTATCGGATCTTGTTGCGGACACCGTCTCTTGAGGCGCAGACGTATTATC
>JABIFK010000025.1 GCA_018650745.1 Candidatus Latescibacterota bacterium
CACTGCGGGAGGGGTTCCTGGTGGGGGGATTTGGTTGCACAAAACTATTTTCCAACGCGCTGGCATTTTGAAGTCGAACTATTGTCGTGTCAATGCCAGACCGCAACCCGATTGGGTGATGGATAAGGTTTGGACACACTTAGCTGAAAATGATTTGAACATTTCTAAACATATTGATAGATGAGACTTGGGGGGGAAATGAAATATCAATTGCATCAGACGGCCATTGCAGATGTGGTGTGGACGGATGGGTTTTGGGGGCAAAGATTTGATGTTTGTCGCTCGGCAATGGTACCCCATATGTGGGATTTGCTGCAAAGTGATGACATCAGTCATGCTTTTGCCAACTTTCAGATTGCTGCGGGTTTAAAAGAAGGGCGACATCGGGGCCCCAGATTTAACGATGGGGATTTATATAAATGGCTTCAGTCTGCAGCTTCTGTCTATGCAATTGCACCAGATCAGGATATTGACCTGTTGATGGACCGTATCATTGATGTGATTGCTCAAGCTCAGAGGCCCGACGGGTACTTATTTACGCCTGTCATTATTGGTCAGGATCGCAATGGGGAAGATGTCCTGCCCTTTGCAGATCCTGTGGGATTTGAGATGTACAATTTTGGTCATCTTATGTCTACAGCCTGCACGCATTATCAGGCCACAGGAAAAAAGAGTCTTTTGGCTGTAGCGATCAAAGCTGCAGAATTTCTGTGTGCGTCATTTGAAGACCCTGAACCACATTTGGCATCACATTCTATTTGCCCATCGCATTATATGGGTTTGATGGACCTGTATTGGACAACCAACGACAAGCAGTATTTGGATCTGTTAAAAAAATTGGTTTCAATGCGTGATTTGATTGAGGATGGCACGGATGACAATCAGACGCGAGTGACATTGGGTGAACAAACGCAATGTGTTGGTCACGCGGTTCGTGCGAACTATTTGTATGCTGGGCTTGTTGATTTGTGTTCTGAAACGGGCGACTTGGAACTGTTTGATCGCATTACGCAAATATGGGAAGATGTGACATACAATAAGATGTACATTACCGGAGCATGTGGCGCTCTTTACGATGGCGCTTCACCCGATGGCGCAAAAAATCAAAGCACCATTGCCAGAGTACATCAATCTTATGGCCGTGCGTATCAGTTGCCCAATTTGACCGCGTATGGTGAAACCTGCGCAAACATCGGATATGCTTTGTGGAACTGGCGAATGTTGCAAATGACCGGAGACGGACAATATGCAGACCAGATTGAGCGGGTGCTGTTCAACAGCGGTTTGTCGAGTATCAGTTTAGACGGTAAGCAGTTTTTTTATGTCAATACACTGCGCAGAGAAAATGACATTCCTTTTGAATTGCGTTGGTCCCGAAAGCGAGAGTCCTATATTTCAAGTTTTTGTTGTCCTCCTAATATTGTGCGCACCATTGCAATGACAAATCGTTGGGCTTATGCGCTTTCGGGCGATGGGGTGTCTGTGATTATGTATGGTGGGAATCGATGTGAAACAACACTGAACAACGGAAAGCAAGTTCGTATTGAACAGGAAACGGATTACCCGTGGCAGGGCTGTGTTCGATTGACCATAGATGTTTCCGAAGCGTGTGAGTTTTCCCTTCGCTTGCGGATTCCGGAATGGGCGGATGAATATGCTGTGCGTGTGAATGGTGAAGATGTGACGGATGGGGTCATTGATAAAGGGTTTGTATCGCTTGTGCGTGATTGGAGATCGCAAGATGTCGTGGAACTTGATTTGTCTCTGCGTGTGCAAATGATAGAAGCCCATCCAATGGTTGAAGAGAATCGCAATCAGGTGGTTTTTCAGCGTGGGCCAGTTGTCTATTGCTTAGAATCGACAGATTTGCCTGAAGGTATTTCTATGGGGTGTGTGTCAGTCCCCTCAGATATAAAGTTGGACGCTTCTTTTGAGGCTGATGTGTTAGATGGTGTGGTCGTATTAAATGGGCAAGCCACAGTGCGTGAACAAGGAGATTGGTCGCACAAGCTTTACCGTGAAAGGCAAACCAAAACGCAATCCTCGATACCCATCCGATTGATCCCTTATTATGCTTGGGACAATCGAGGTGCCTCAGAAATGACCGTTTGGTTGCCCTTGGCCCAGTAGCGGAGTCATTATGGGAACCCCGAAAAACCCCACCTCGGAACAGCTCCAAGAAATCTGGGGAGATGGTTATGGCAATAGAGTAGATCGCTTCTTGGCCTGTGTGGCTTATTTGGATGGCAAACGGCCGAGTTTGGTGATGTGCAGAGGGTATTATACCCGATCTGTTTTGGCGGCTTGGGATTGGCGCGATTGCGTGCCAATTCATTTGATATTGACCCACGTTATCGAGGGCACGAAAGCTGGGTAAATGGGGCTCAGATTCACGGGATCTACAGTGTCAAGGGTGAACTGATTTCTGAAGTGAAATCCCGTTCGTGCAATTTTGCACTGTGGTGGGATGGTGATCTTTTGCGTGAGATTTTGGACAAGAATTATATTGCCAAGTGGAACTGGCATGAGAGTGTATTGGATACACTGTTGGTGGATGCGGCGTCGACATCGAACAATGGTACGAAGGCTACGCCAGTATTGAGTGCTGACCTTTTGGGCGATTGGCGCGAAGAAGTGATTTGGAGAACGCGGGACAATCAAGCGCTTCGTATTTACACGACCACGCTTCCGACAACATATCGATTTAGAACACTTATGCACGATCCGATTTACCGATTGGGTATCGCATGGCAGAATACGGCTTACAATCAGCCGCCACATACTGGGTTCTATTTAGGTGAGGGGATGGTTCGTCCACCTCAAAAAGAGATGTATACACCTGTCTATGCAAAGTGATAGGCTGGCATGTTTAGGCGCTGTGAGGACTGTCATTTAATGAACATGGAGAATGTCAAGATGCTGCTTTGCAGGCCATGGGTTACTTTTATCCCCCGCAATTGTTTTATTTGATTAAATAAGATAGACCAGCAACGTCAGCTCAAATGGCCTTGGGGTTTTTTTTCAAGGCCACATGAACATGTGGGTGGGTTTTAGGTGTTATAAATAATAGACTTAGAAGCGAACATTCCCTTTTGAGAAAAAAATCAAAATTATAACCGCATTGTAACCGACGTCACATTATTTAATGCGAGAATCAATTACTTTGTTTTTGGCTGGTGTTTATTGTATTTTCTGTTTCCTATATATGGCGAGATAACACTCTCTGCCGGGGGAGGGGTTGTCTTTGTTTGTTAGGAAACTGAACGATCTTTAATTTGACAAAGGGAGGATTTTGTGGATCCACAAGAAATCACGGGTAAAATCAAAGGCTTCATTGCCAATGCCGCAAATATTGATGCGACAACAATTTCCGACAATGCTGCTTACAAGGACGATTTGGGCTTGGACTCATTGACCATGCTCGAAATTTCAGTTGACTTGGATAGTGAGTTTGATTTGGAGATACCCGAAGAAGAATTGGCCAATATTCGAACGATTCAAGATTCGGTGAGGTTGGTTCAGAAATATTTGGCAGAGAAATAGGGCGAAAGGTTGACTATGAAGCGGGTTGCAATTACAGGGATTGGGGTATTTTCGTCCATTGGCACTGGATCAGAGGACTTTTGGAACGCTTTGTTGAGCGGCAAAAGTGGCATCAGCTCTGTTGAGTCATTTGACACGAGCAAGTATCAGGTGCACGTGGGGGGCGAAATCAAAGATTATACGCCCGAAGGATATGTCACAAGATTGTCACCGGAGTCGCTTGGTCGTACTTCTCGGTTGGGAATTGCTGCTGCCAAGCTTGCCATTCAGGATAGTGGTATAGAAATCGGTGATATTGATTTGGCTCGTGCGGCTATATCGATGGGAACCACATCGGGAGAACCTAATCAGATTGAACAATTCGATGATCTTGTTGTGTCTGATGGGTTGGAAACTGCAGGACCCGAAATGTTGACGCTTTATCCATGTCATCATATTGCAGCATCAATGGCCAGTGAACTGCAATTTATGGGCCGTAATACCATGATTCCTGCAGCTTGCGCTGCAG
>JABIFK010000187.1 GCA_018650745.1 Candidatus Latescibacterota bacterium
AACCAACGCCGCCGTCAACCACGCCACCCCAATCCCCACACGCTCATTCACACCATCGGCAAATCGAATATATACCCTAAAAAAGTTCACCTACCAACCTCCTCTATCGTCTTAATCCAAAACTTTTTTTATTGTTTAGACATGTCCATTTAAGCCTGTTTAAAATAGACCTCAAATGCCTTTTGTAAAGCAAAAAACATGCGTTGCCAATTCCGCTTCGCTCAAATATCTTACAATCCAACCGGTATTTATCCATTGGTCTTCTTCACACACTGACAGGAGAAACAATCGCCATGAAAATCACCGACATCACCACCGAATCTTTTCGTTGGCCACGTGCCAAGCCCATTGCCAATGGCAAACATACCTACACCCACTCAGGGCTTGGGTTGGTTCATATTCATACCGATGAAGGCATTACAGGCATTGGCATGGGCAGTACAGACATTGGCCGATTCAAAAAAGAGCTCATAGGAGAAGACCCTTTAAATACCGAACGCCTCTGGCATAAAATGTGGGTCCCCAAACTCGTTGGCAGGCGCGGCCAAACCACACGCGCCATCAGCACCTTAGACATAGGTTTGTGGGATCTGCGTGCCAAAGTAGCGAATATGCCCCTTTACAAAATGCTCGGTGGTTTCCGCGATCGCGTACCCACATATGTTGCAGGTGGTTATTATGAAGAAGGCAAAGGCCTCGATGAACTTGCCCAAGAAGTGGCAGAACACGTGGAATGGGGCGCCAAAGCGGTTAAAATGAAAGTAGGAGCCCTCTCCTATAAAGAAGACGCCGAACGTGTCAAAGTCGTGCGCGAAACCATTGGCCCCGATATCAAACTTATGGTCGATGCAAACTGTGCCTATCGCTATTACGAAGCCATCCAATTTGCCAAACGCATCGAAGAATTCGACCCCTTCTGGTTCGAAGAACCCATCGCCGCCGACGATTACGAGGGCCACAAAAAAATCGCCGCACAAACCCACATCCCCTTAGCCTCCGGTGAAAACGAGTACACCCGCTACGGGTTCCGCGACCTCATTAATACGGGTGCCGTCCCCATCCTCAACGCCGATACCAAAATCCTTGGTGGTGTCACCGAATTTATGAAAGTCGTCGCTTTAGCCCAAGCCCACGACCTTGACATTGCCCCCCACGGTGCCCAAGAAATCCACATACACCTCGTCGCCGCCATCGCCAACGGCCTCATTCTCGAATTTTACCCCAAACGCATGGACCCCATGTGGGGCCAAATCTACACCCACACCCTCACCCTAAACGACGACGGCACCGTCTCACCACCTGAGGTACCCGGCATTGGCATAGAACCTCGTTATGAAACATTGGAAAAATATCGAGTATCCTAATCACAAAAGGTCACGGAGATTTGACAAAAAGTGGTAAGATTCTCTTTTCCTGAGTATATTACACCACACACAATCACCCGCCGAAAACCCAATCAAGCAGGAGGTTTTCCATGCCCATTACCTATACCATCGGCGCGGTACACGACAAACTCGCCCTCGTGCGAGCCATCGCACAAGGCTACCAAATAACACTTGCTGAAGACGGCTGTGCAGAAGTCACATCCCCCGAAGGCAATGTCTATTTCATCTACAATTTTGAATGCGACTGCCCCGACAAACTCCTTCGCGGTGGTCTTCACGAAGGCCGTTGCAAGCATGAAATCTGGATATCCCAAATGACACCGTGTCCCCTATGCGACAATGTCATGTATATTGGTGAATTTCATTCCAGTTTTGGCGAAGTTTTACAACGTTTCGAATGTCGCACCTGTGGACATACCCTTGCAGCAGAAACCATTCTTCACACAAGGGAAACAAAACAGAATATGAATCAAGTCGCATAAAAAAGGCCGTTCATTGATTTTCAATGAACGGCCTTTTTATCTCATTCTCGTAATGCTTCAGAAACAGCATCATGAAATGCGGGTCTCAATGCTTTAATTTTCCAATTATCGCGGGTCGGATGTACGCGATTCGTAAGCAATACAACCCCCAAATCTCGTTCGGGGTCAATCCAAATGGATGTCCCTGTAAATCCCAAAGAACCAAAAGACCGCTCAGAAAAATAACGTCCAGAAGAACTCCCCCCAGATGATACCGTATCCCACCCCAATGCCCACGTACTCGCTGGCGCCAAGTCTGCCCGCCGTGTAAACAGGTCTACCACATCTTCAGACAACACACGCATGCCATCCAAAACACCACCACACAACCACATCTGCACAAATCCCGCTAAGTCATCTGCCGTTGCAAATACACCGGCATGAGAAGCAATACCGCCCATCGCAGCCGCGTTTTCATCATGCACCTCACTCCAGACCAGCCCTTCTCGAAAATGGGTCTTTACTTCCGTTGGTAAAATACGCGACTTTAAATCCTCCCTCGGGCAATAACACGCATCCTTCATGCCCAATGGGTCAAATACATACTGCCGCGCCAACCGATCCAGCCGCGCGCCACCAATGGCTTCCAACACCATACCCAACAACAAAAAACCCATATCACTATAGACAGTATCTGTACCGGGCACATAAGCGAGTTCCAAACCACAAACAGCGTCTAAAATATCGTCTCGCCCGATGTGTTCCTTATACAAATGTATATGTGCTGGCAAACCACTACAATGCGCCAACAAATGACGCGCAGTCACACCGACTTTCCCTTCTCCAATAAATTCAGGTACATACGTTTGCACGGACGCATCCAAATCCAATCGCCCAGAATCAACAAACAATGCGCACAGTGTCGTGGTCACCACTGCTTTGGTCACAGATGCCAAATCAAAAACATCATCTACCAAGACAGGCGAAGCATCTAAATCATATGTGTGCGCTCCCACTGCCCAACGCGCAACCACACCCCCTCGGTGCAACACCAGTCCCACAGCCCCCGGCGTTGCCTCCTGCGCCACATGATCCACCAACACCAACCGCGCACAATCCAGCTTCTCAGGATCGAAGCCCATCTTATGTATCAAATCATCCATCTTATTTCCCACCTTGCAAAACACAGCAAACACAAATATATTGTCTGCCACAGCACCAAACACCCACATTCAAAAGTGCATCTTAAAAGGAATATCAAATCTATGAAGATCCTGATCTACATCCTCTTAGTTTTCTTAAACACACAACCCGCCCAAGCACAAGAACCACCACCCAACGAAGATCACGTTGCCAGCATCACCCGAATTGTGCGACATGTGACCAAGGGCATCGTAGCCCCCAATCAAGAAACCCTCACACCAGACCAAAAAACTCTCATTACTCAAATTTCTCAACAACTCATCCAAGACGCTAACATTTATCAAGCAGAAAAAGACCAAATAAAGAGCAAACATGATGAACAAAACGAACTGATCACAACAATCGTTATCAACGTGGGCAAAGGCATCGCGATAGTCATTGCCCTATTGATCTTGCGTTGGATCATTCGAGCCATGGGACGAGGCGCAGCAGTAGAAGGTTCCGATACGCCATTGGGTGTCATCATTACCACACGCACCGTAGAAGAAGCCCATACTTTAGGCAAACAAATGATCGACCAAGCGTTAGCAACCGGAGGCAGTATCACCCCTACCACGCAATCCCTCTATCGCAAAGATGACAAAGCCTATGCCGCTCCCGAAGCCATGTTGATGCTCAAAACCACCAACGAACATCTCAAAGAGATTGTCGCCCAAACAGAAACAAGCAGCACCAGTGCCCCCGAAATCATTGCCCTGTCACGCTCTCTCATACCCAGCTAAGGCCACCATGAAATATTATATCACACTATGCCTATTAGTATGCACAGTCCACGTGTCGGCCCAAGATCAACAAACACAAATCACAAACGTGGCACGCAAAATCATTGCAAACACAACAAACTTACAACTCATCGAATCCAACAGCCGAGTATCCCCTCAAATAGAGCAACAAGTTAGACGCATTGCCGACAAACTATCGGTTGTTTATCCTGTGCCTGAAACCGTAAATGAAAACCTACCCCCCCCAATTTCTACAGTATCGGTATTCACCAAACTCAAAAATACTTTGTTTTGGGGTCTTGGCATATGCATCATACTGTCTATTGTACAATTCATACTTAAAAAATACGATGATAAAAAAACGGGTGGCAAATCTAAGAACATCACAGACATCAATTACAACATGCGAAATGCACCTTATCTGCTGGCCTTAACACTCTCATCACAAACAGAGGCAGAAACCCTTGCCCGAAATTTAATCACGCAACATCTCATAGCCCGAGCAGATATCGTACCCCAACAACACATCACATCTCCCACACCCGACGGTGCATTGTTGATCTTACAAACCGTTAAAGGTCGCCTTAAAAGATTGCAAACCCACGTCCAAATCCACACCTCAACACCTGTTCCAATTCCCATTCTCAGAGGCCACAAAGACCATCTGCAGTGGATCGTCAACACCGCCGACGGCAAAGGATAATCAATCATACCTCACCGAATAGATCTCCACAAACCTTCCAAAGTGCCACACATAATAAACCGTGCGATAATATGACCTCGGTTTGCCCTCGCGGGCTGCCCGATCTATTGCTTCGGGTGGATTAACAATAAACAAACGGCTATCCAATTGAAAACGCACCCCCAAGTGTGAAACAAAAGGTGCAAATATCACACTGCCTGTCATTGCATCCACCACACCAAATTGCTGACATTCATCTCCACAAGACCACCGAATGACTGTTTGGCGCCCAGCAAAATTTGGCCCACTTTTTGCCCCATCAACCAACCGCCCCTCAAAGCGTATTGCCCGTGGATGACTCACCAAATTGACAGGGCGCGGCTTATCTCGGTAAATTTTAAATGCTGGGTAATCGTCAAAGTCGGGCACGCCATATACAGGCTGAGGAGCCTCTGGCATCGGATCGGGCAACATACACCCCATAACCCCCAAACAAAAGACCAAAGACCAAATAGATTTTCTTGATTTCATATCGCTATTTCTTATTTTAAGGAATCCTGTAACCTTCTTTTTCTGGCTGCGTCTAAGAATATAGCCAAAACTTGGAACGAAAAAAAATTTTGTGCATTTAAAATTCGATAATGCCTATCTTCCTTTAAGCCGAAGACACCATACAGAAACTCACGGTTAAAGCCCCAACCGATGGCATAGTTGTTTATCAAACAGGCTATCAACGTACCAAGCCCCAAAAAGGCGATTCCAAATATCCAATGGAACCGTTGCAAAAATCCCCAATTTATCCAGGCAACTTTTCACTCATCGACAGCCAAGGTGAAACCCGCACCGGCCATCAAAGTCTTGTACCCATCACCGTGATCAAAAATGGCAGTGTCTATCGCCTACCTAAAAGTAGATATACAAATGGTAAATAAAAAAAGTCGATCCGAAGATCGACTCTTTTTACAATGAACCCAGCATACATGCTATCCTAAATGTGCGTACGCACCTGATACGTTGGGGCATCCCCCCGTGGATGCTCATTTTGGCCCATCTAAAAACAAAGGGCAGGCACGGGGACCTGCCCCAACGAAAAGATATATCATAAACCTATATGCATTTTCATCCGTTTTCGTGATCTGTTGATATTACAATCTTATATCGGTTTGGAGTTTCTTATGTCCGCACCCAAATTTAAAACCCCATTAGATGTGCGTTTGGCGTGCCGAGAAAATCGCCTTGAAGGTTTTGCCTCTCGTGCCTTGGCAGGATATCTATGTGTCAATGTCGTCTTTCTTCATCAAAAATATGCCGATGATTTTACAGCCTTCTGCCATGCCAATCCCAAACCTTGTCCACTGCTCAAACAGTTTGCCCCCGGCCAAACAGATGATGTCGAATACGCCAAAGCGCTTGACATCCGAACAGATTTAGGATCATATGACATCATCGAAAATGGAGAAGTCACTGAACAACGGCACGACATCATAGATCAGTTTGACGATCAGACCGTCACCTTCCTCATTGGCTCCAGCGTCTCCTTCGACGGATTGCTTATCGAAAAAGGCTACCAACCGGCCTTTGGCCCCACCATTCAAATGACAGATATCGACTGTCATCCCGTTGGTGTATTCAAAGGCAAAATGGCTGTCACAATTCGTGCATTCGCCCCGTCTATAACAGATACCGTCTGGGAATACACCAGCCACTTTCCGAAATGCCATGGTGCCCCCGTAGGCAAAAACAACGGTCCAGAGCTTGGTATTCCAGAACCCAATGTCAACTGGATGGGCAATGCATTTGATACACCCGAAGGCACAGACCGCCTTTATTGGGCATGTGGCATCACCCCCAGCATGGTAGCCCAACAAGCCAAACTGCCTTATATGGTTTCCTATACCGCCGGGCACGCTATGATCACAGATGTACCTACCGAAAGCTTATATGAGTAGCCAGAAATGACCGTTCCTAAAAAGCCGCCACAGAATCTATTCTGTGGCGGCTTTCTTTTTTTAAAATCGTAAAATTACTTCGAGCCTACGGCCCGTGCTATTCTCCGATATAGTTATATGGTGTATTGCGCGTTAAATAATCGATTTCTTCGTCCACAAATATCGCATTGTGATGCAATGCACACTCAGGAAACACCGACTCACATCCAATGTTATACTTAGGCATCCAACGTTTTCTAAACCACACCTTGTTGTGAATCATCGCAATCATAAACCGCTTTTTATCCGACACATTGGGCATGCCTCTGTGCCAAAGCCTCAAATCACGAATCAACATACTTCCCTTTTTGGTGTTGCCTCTCACTGGTGGCGCAATCTTTCGCTGAGCTTCCAACACATCTTCTGGCACCTTCAAATCTTGGCCTTGCACCATTTTTGTATCCAAATGCGATCCTGGCCACAATTCAATGCTCCCATTCTCTTCCATCGCATCATCCAACGCCACATTTACCGCCATGCGTGCAGGTGGGGGCGCGACTTCTAAATTGTCCCAAAGCTGACCAAAATCTGTATGGGCAGGTTGCAACTTACTGCCGGGTAAATTGGTATTGCCACTGTAATAATCGTTAAACATCCCATCACCCAACATCGCGTGCGTTACCTGAATCACCCACGGGTTGGCAATCACATCGCGAAACATATACGGAGCAAACGGCGGCGGGTCTTGCTGTACATTGCCCCAAACAAAGTTGTGTGGCACAACAGGTAGCGCTAAAATCTTCTCCAAGTCTTCGGTCATCTTGTCGTG
>JABIFK010000024.1 GCA_018650745.1 Candidatus Latescibacterota bacterium
AAAGTTGACGTAGGCGATGTGGATTGACGATGCAGTTTGTGCCACCCGATGTGCGTGCATTAAAAGGGTGGAACGGAAATTCTATTGTTTGTTGGGGACAAGATTTAGACGGTCGTTGGGCAAACTTTGAACGCCCGGAACGTGATATCATTCCTGAACGAAAAACAAAATAAGAGGGTATTTTAATGGGCACCTTTCAAGCAAGTGATGCACAAATTGCTCAATTTCAAGAAGACGGTTTTTTGATGGTAGAAGGTTTATATGATGCCGAAGAGATGGATTTGTTGTTGAAGGTTAGCAAGACTGATCCTGAAAAGAATGAGATGGTGTACCCTACCAAAGATGCCGATGGCGGTGAAAGCAAGTTGTGGCTCACGGCAGATATTGACCGTGATGATATTTACAATGCGATTTGTCATGGACGTCGTATGGTGGAGACGATGGCACGAGCAATGGAAGATGAAGTATATTTATATCATTATAAAATGATGGTGAAAGAGCCGCGTGTGGGCGGGGCTTGGGAGTGGCATCAGGATTATGGATATTGGTATAACAACAATTGTTTGTTTCCCGATATGGCCAGTTGTATGATTGCTGTTGATCGGGCTTATAAGGGTAATGGCTGTTTACAAGTGCTGAAAGGGTCCCATAAGTTGGGTCGTATTGAGCACGGGACGTATGGGACGCAAACGGGGGCAGATCCTGAGCGTGTGGCGTTGGCGAGCAAACATTTGGAACATGTTTATTGTGAAATGGAGCCGGGTACGGCATTGTTTTTTCATGCCAATTTGCTACATCGTTCAGATGCCAATACGAGCGATGACCCGCGATGGTCGCTTATTTGTTGTTACAATACCAAACACAATCCTTGTGATAACAAGTCTGGTCACCCCACATATCGCCCATTGGAAATTTGGGGTGATGACAAGGTGAAGGAAGTGGGACGGCGGCAGTGGGAAAGTTTACAGCCTGTTTAAGGGCGAAACAATGAATCAACGAATTGACGAATCAACGAATCAACGAATTGACGAATCAACGAATCAACGAATCAACGAATCCAATGGTTTTGTGTTGATTATAGGGGCGTGGCTCCCGCGTCTGCTGCGATACATTTTATGGTGCGAGACATGGGAACCGTGTCACTCGCCAATGGTGCAATTAAGAAGGTATCATAAGTTAATAGTATCTTAAGAGAGGATTTGATGGCCAAGCAAACAACACCAGATAATTTATCAGCAGAACAAATTGCGCATTATCGCGAGCATGGTTTTGTGCATATCCCAAATATTATTAACCCAGAAGAAGTGGTTGAATTTTATGATGTGATTTACGATTTTGCAGAAGCAAAGCGAAAGAGCGAAGAAGAACATGCTTCAGTAAGAGACAGTGAAGTGTTTACGCAAATTGTCAACTTTTGGCATGAAGATGAAGGCATTAAGCGCTTAACGTTGCATCCCAATGTGGGTGGTGTGGCTGAGAAATTGGCGGGGGTGCCGCTTCGCATTTGGCACGATCATATGTTGATCAAACAACCGCATAACAATGCACCGACGACCTATCATCAAGATCAGCCTTTTTGGCCTCATGGAGAATCACCCAATTCAATTTCTGCGTGGATTGCTTTGTGTGATGTGCCAGTTGAGAAAGGGTGTATGACCTTCATTCCTGGGTCTCACCGTTATACAGACTTGGCCCCGCAGAGTACGCGAGATGGTGATAAGTTGTTTGATTTGTGTCCTGAATTGACATGGGAGAAACGTGTTACAGTCCCGTTGAAGGCTGGAGATTGTACGTTCCATCATAGCCGATGTGCGCATATGGCAACACCGAATGATACGGACGACCCACGTGTTGCACATATTATTATATATATGGATCAAACGACAACCTTTTCGGGTAAAAAACATATTGTAACAGATCCTTTGGCGCTTGAAGCGGGTGTGTTGTTAGATGGGGATATGTTTCCTGCTGTGAATGATTTTCCAAAGTTGTAGAACGAATAGACGAATAGACGAATAGACGAATAGACGAATAGACGAATAGACGAGGTTACTGTCTGCGATATTGGGTGGTTGATGTCGTTGATTCGTTGATGTCGTTGATGTCGTTGATTCGTTGATTCGTTGATGTCGTTGATTCGTTGATGTCGTTGATTCGCTGATTCGCTGATTCGCTGATTCGCTGATTCGTAGTTTCGCCAATTCTATGGAGTTTTTATGCGTCACCAAACAATCCCGAATACCAATTTGCATGTGTCTGCCGTTTGTTTGGGGTTGGCAAATATTGGTGTTAAAAATACGGAAGAAGAAGGCATGGTCTTGCTGGATGCCTTTTTAGAAGCCGGTGGCAATTTTATTGATACGGCGCGCGTGTATTCCAATTGGATACCTGGCGAAGTCAATCGCAGCGAGCGTATTATTGGTGATTGGCTGGTCGATCGAGGTGTGCGTGACCGTGTGGTGGTTGCGACAAAAGGAGGACACCCTGATTTGGTGGATAAGATTCCGCGCTTGTCACGTGATGCCATGGAAATCGATTTGCAAGGTAGTTTGGACAAGTTGCAGACAGATGTGATTGATCTGTATTATTTACATCGCGATGATCAAAATCGCTCGGTTGCCGAGTTGTTGGATGTGTTGCACGATTTTCAGCAAACGGGTAAGATTCGTGCGTATGCCTGCTCAAACTGGACACCTCGGCGCATGCAAGCAGCATATGATTATGCCAAGGCCCAGGGATATACGGGGTTTGTTGCCAATCAGATGCGTTGGAGTGTGGCGGGTTTTCTGGGCAAGCCGCCGGGTGATAAGACGATGTGTTCGATGGACTCAGCGACCAGGGATTTTCATACGCAAACGGGTATGGCTGCGATTCCTTATAACTCACAAGCGGGCGGTTTCTTTTCGAAGTTAGATTTTGATGCCAAGTCGGTTGAAAAGAGTGGGAACTATACAGATGGCAATGTGAAAGTTTTCGATTATTTGAAAAACGTATCTCAAGATTTAGATGTTTCAATTAGCCAAATTGTACTGGCTTATTTTTGGACGCAACCTTTTGTGAGTATTCCCATTATAGGGTGTCGTAATCAGGAACAGCTTGAGGATAGTTTGTTGGCAGTGGATTGTGAATTGCCAAAAGATGTGATACAAAAAATTCATGAATTGACGATTTCGTAATTTGGAGGCGTTAAAATGTCGGCGTTGAATTATTTGACACAAAATGAACTGGATGAATTTGATGAAGTAGGATATTTGATTTTTCCTGGGCTTTTGAATGATGACATTTGTACACGCGTAAAGGCTGATGTGGATCAGTTGATGGTGGATCGTGAAAATGGCATTAAAAAGATGATGGTGGAATATCCCGAGATGGGTTTGGTTACGTCTGAACCTGTGATTGTGGATCGTGTGTCAGATTTGATGGGCGGTACTCAGTTTACACATCATCACATTCATGCACGTTGGCAGGCTCCTGGTGAACGCGGTGTGGCGTGGCATCATGATTATGTGCAGATCCCGCAAACCAATCGCTCGCATTTAATGGTACATGTGTTCATGTATTTGGATGGCTTGAATGGCGAAGTAGGTGATCTACTGGTGATGCCTGGTACGCATAAACGGGTGATGAATGGCGACGCATTTCGACAATTTCAGTTTGAAGATTTGCCGGGCTCCGTTACTGTAGATTTTTTGCCGCCAGGGTCTTGTATTATTGTGCATTCTGCAGTGCAGCACGCACGACGTCCCAAACCGGGTGGTGGGGTGTATAAGCGGTATTTCATTGATACATCTTATTGCCAAGAAGGTGTGCTGTGGGGATCGTATCCGAACCTTGAAGCGATTAATGAAAAAGCTTTGGAGATGGGGCATGATCGGGATGGCAAGTATGCGTTTTTGTATGACACGAGCCAATCTTTTGACCGGTTAAAATATATAGATCAATTGAAGGAAGCGAATCAGGGCAGTTTGGCTTTGAAGATATAAATAATAGCAGGGAGCGTAGCGCGTGGCGCAAAGCGATTAAAATCCTTAGTTTTACGCTCCGCGCTTTGCGATTTTATAAAGAGGTATTTATGGTATTTGAATTTTCTGAAAAACATATCGCCGATTATCATCTCTTTGGGTACACCGTATTTCGTGAGATTTTACCATCGGCTTTGGTTGAAGATTTGCGCAAAGAGACGGACAAGGCACGTGAGATTGCCTATGAAGTGACTGGTTCGCAAGCGCAACGGTTACAGCCTTTGTCCAATTATGATCTCAATTTACAGCCGTTTAAAAACTATGGTGAATTGCCCGAGTTGAATGATGCCATTCATCAGGTGCTGACACCTAATCATTATCACGCCGATTTGGAGCGTACGGGGATATTGTTGGAACCTGCAGAATATCCGTGGTGTACGGACTGGCATCGCGATTGGCGCGACCATATGCCTGAGGAAGTCTTTGAATCTGAATTTCGGGAAGAATGGGATGAGCAAACGTTTGATATTGATGCGATGAATCAGATCAATTGTGCGCTGTATGATGACCCGTCGACTTGGATTGTGCCGGGCAGTCATTATCGGCAACGCAATTTGCCCGGCGAAGTGACAGCCAAGCGTGCGTTTGATGCAGAAAAACATCGGGGCAAACCAACGGTTTCTAACACACAAAGAGAGCGCGACTGTTTGGCTTATGTGACGGGTATGCCGGGGGCTGTTCAGTTGCGATTGAACGCGGGCGATTTTGCACTGTATCGCTCAAGTGCTTGGCACATTGGCAATTACGTGCCCTACCGAAAACGGGCAACCATTCATGATTTTTGTGGTACGCCTGCGTGGTCAGATTATGTTCGGGAGCGCGTGCCTCGAAAAGATGAAGCAATGGCACAGCTCAAAACAGCAACGTAATTTTTTTTAAAAAAGAGCGTGTAGAAATACGCTTGACATTGGTCGAAAAATTTGGCACACTCAATGCCATCTTATATGATGTTCTTGGAGATGAAACATGTTGAGCAACGCACAAAAGCGACAATTTGCAGAAGACGGATATCTCAAAATTCCGGGTGTGATTCCTCAAGTGATGGTTGAG
>JABIFK010000267.1 GCA_018650745.1 Candidatus Latescibacterota bacterium
CACCCCGCGACATAGTATCCTTGAGGGATTTAATCAAACAATTGAAGGCCAAAATGTCAAGCAATTTCTGCGTTTTCTGTTTGGTAATTGGTGTCGATCTCTCGTTTCTCAATCCTTACACGGGTAATGCGTTGGCCTTCAACATTCTTAATGTCCATGACTAGGTTGTTGAATTCGAGGGTTTCGCCGGGTTCAGGAACGTGGCCTAAATGGCTATAGATAAATCCACCCAGAGTTTCGTACCCTTCTTGTGGTAATTCAACATTGAACATGAGATTCAAATCTTCGATATCTAAACGAGCATCTGCGATGAGTATTTTGCCTTCTTCTCGCCACTGAAAAAGAGGCTCCTCTTCGTCATATTCATCTTGGATTTCACCCACAATTTCTTCAATGATATCTTCCATGGTCACAATGCCCGACGTGCCACCATATTCACCTACAACGATGGCCATATGTACTTTTTCGTGCTTAAACTCTGCCATCAAATCACCGAGAGTCTTATTTTCTGGTACAAAATAAGGTGTTCGCATGATATCGGCCAAAATCCAAGGTCGGCCCGTATCAATATGCAAAAGAAGGTCTTTTACATAAACGACGCCTTTGATATTGTCAATGCGCTCCTCATGAATGGGTATGCGCGAATGACGGGATTCGTTTATTAGCTCAAGCAATTCTTTGGGGGTAGTTGTGATTTCTGCGCTGATCATGTCAATTCGAGGAATCATAACCTCTTTTACTGTCGTTTCCCGAAAATCGAAAATCCCTTCGATCATTTCACGTTCTTCGGCTTCTATCATACCTTCTTCTGTTTCTGATTCTACCAAACTTCTAATTTCCTCTTCTGTGCGGGCCCTATTATCATCGTCACTAACAAATAAGCTTTGGGCTTGTTGCAATAATAAGGTTGGGAAAAAAAGAAACAGATAAATGGGCAGACAAAAAATCGGCAAAATTGGCAACGGGCGCTCAGACCCTTCCTCGCGCCGATAGGCAGGAACTATATTTCGGATAAAGAGGGCAATCAAAACAAAAAGGCACGTAATCACGATTTTGCCCACGAGGGTCAAATCTTGGGATGTGTTTGATACTAAAGTTTGGGCGAGTTGCAACATTGATATCGCACCGACAGCTATTGCCAGAGTTTGGGCAAGCAGTACCATTTGTGCCATAAAATCCCGGGACCGATAGACCCAAAGATAGAATGACGCACGAGATTTGCCTTCTTCTTTAAGGCGCTCAAGAGTTGTTCTTGAAATTGCATTCCCGATTAAACCAAGTCTTGCAAAGATCACAATAATAAGTATAGCCAATAAGGCAATAATTGGGTTTGGCCACGCAGGGTCGTCCAAAAAGCTCACGCTCCTTCCAAATTTTGTTTATGAGTGATAGCTTGTAAGGTATTGTTCTTCCTTAGCACGCATTGTGTTGTATCCGGCTTCTGAATCGTGTTCGTAACCTAAGAGGTGAAGTGTGCCGTGGATCGCAAGGTGCAGGACTTCTCTATTTACAGAGTGACCCGCTTCTTTGGCTTGTTCTTCTGCACGATCTAAAGATATGTAAATCTCACCCAAGGGCGGTGACGGGTGAATTTCATCGTGCATTTCAAACGACAACACATCTGTTGGCATATCTTTGTTCCGAAAGTCACGGTTGAGTTGGCGTACATGTTTATCATCTGTTAAAATACAGATTACGTCTTGGGTTATGGTAAACTCATCCAATAGCGCCCAAAGGGCTTCTTCAAGCCTGGCCGTTTTGAGCCCCGGATGAGTTGCGACTTCTACGACTTCAACACCCATTAGGTTTTTTCTTTCTGTAATTTTTGTTGCCTATCAGGTTTTCGAACCTGCCAAGGGTAAGGCACTCGTTGGTGGCGTGAGGCTTGCAGTACAGGTAGAAAGGCTTCTTGGATTTTGTGCAAATCGCGTAATGTAAGATCACACTCATCTAGCTCACCAGCAGTAAATCTACCCTTAACAATGGTTTGTACCATACCTTTGATTTGGGCTGGGTCGTTGGTTGATAGGGTCCGAGTTGCAGATTCTACCGCGTCAGCAAGGTTGATAATGCCTGCTTCTTTGGTCTGGGGTTTGGGCCCCGGATATCTGAAGTCTTCGTCTCGCACGCGTTGTTTGTCGCCCTGTTCAATTGCTCGATGTTTAAAAGAGGCTATTTCAGATGTTCCATGGTGTTGTGGTATGAGATCGATGATGGCTCTTGGTAAGCCCTCTTCTTCCGCCAGTTCTACACCATCCTTGACATGGGAAATCAAAATAAGGGCGCTCATTTTGGGTTGTAGTTCATCATGGGGGTTAATACCTTTTTGGTTCTCAATAAAATAGTGGGGCCGAATCATCTTACCAATATCGTGATAATAACACCCCACACGGGCTAATAACCGATCGGCACCAATTGCATCAGCTGCAGATTCAGAGATATTGGCCATGTTCATGCTATGGCTATACGTTCCTGGGGCTCTTATGGCCAAGTTGCGCAACAAGGGTCGGTTCAAATCTGACAACTCAAGCAGTGTAATAGGGGTGACAACACTAAATAAGCTCTCAAAGATTGGCAAGAGTCCAATGGTTAAGATCGATGAGGCACAAGCCGTAAACACGCCGACGAGCAGATCATGTCGAATTTTTGCGAAGAATTCGGTTGGATCGATATAAATAAATGCCAGACTGCTGGTTGCTGCGATTGTTAAGAGATAGCTTATCGTAAGAAAAACAATTGAACGATAGAAATCACTGCGATGACGAACTTGGCGAACGGAATAAGCGCCGATAATTCCGGTGATGAGAAAGACCAAACCGTATTGTAGGCCACCCAAAATGCTAGCGCAAAGAATAGAACATACCAAAGAAATGACAAGACCAATTTCTGCGTCAAACAAAACGGTAGCAAGCATTGCAGAAAGGGCTACAGGTACCAAATATGGAGAAATACCTTGAGCATCTGCTGCATAATAGGCAACAACGCATGGCGCTAAGATGATGATATCAAACAAAATAATGTTTGATAACCGACGATAAACCGCGGGTTTTACGATACTAAGAAAGCCAAATACGATGGCCAAAAGAAGCGTGCTGATAATTGCTCGTGCCCCGGTCTGTATGATATGAATAAGTGGGTCTTGCTGTTGCCGATTGTTGATGTATTGCGCCAAGGAGTTCAGTTTGTCAATGTCATCGGCACTGATGCGGTCGTGGCCATCGACGATGCGTTCACCTTTTAATACAGTGCCTTTGATTTTGGAGACATTATCTTCAGCTTCTTGCTTTTGTTGTGCCGTAAGTTGCGTATCATAACTCAAATTGGGGGTGAAATAGGCGAGAACAAGTTCGTAAATAGTTTTGGTCTGTTGGGCTGTAGCCTCGGGCCATTGGTGTTTGATTAGGCTTTGCAAGCTTTGGATGAATGTATCGTGATCTAAGATCTGGTCAATTGGAACTTTGTCGGTCGAATTACCGGAAACTTGGCTAATCTGGTTGGTTTGGAGGTCTCGTTTATTTTGATCGAGAATGCCTTGTTGGTAGGCCCCTGATAAGAGGGTCTTTGTGATGGTGCCTATTTTTTGAAGCGTTGTTGGCGAATAGTTAGAAGATGTAAGGAGTTCTTGAAATGTCGATTCTGACAGTGCCCCTAACTCTGTGTGCGTTTGCTTGAGCGTGTGAATGAGCGTATCTGGTCGCATTTGTTTTGGCAACTCACGAAGTTGTGCAAGAAAAGTTTCGAGATTAACCAGTGTGGTGTTTTGTATTTCCTCATTTAGGCGAACAATGGGCACAATACTTATCCGAGCAGAAACGACCTCTTTGGAATATTCTTCTTGGCGTTTGTACACCGAAAAGGTTTGGGGGGCGATTATTTCTTCTGGCGAAATAGCCCCTTCTCGGAAATTGGAGTATTCACGATACTGGTTAGAGGGATATAATGCTGTAATCAGACTTGCAGTGATCAGCAAGAGCAACGTCTTGATCGCATTGTTTCCTTGGTTCTTAAACCAGCTTGAAATGATTGAGA
Source organism: Candidatus Latescibacterota bacterium (assembly GCA_018650745.1). Taxonomy (GTDB): domain Bacteria; phylum Latescibacterota; class UBA2968; order UBA2968; family UBA2968; genus JABIFK01. Next base: position 4,030 of record JABIFK010000267.1, read on the forward strand.
TGCGTTGATCTCGTTTTTTTTTGTTGGGGGTCAGCATGAGAGTTATTGCCTATGCTCTTGGGTCGCACTCGAATCGTTAGGAGGGGGTTGTTTGTCTTTCCGTTCGTATGCATTAATTATTTTCTGAACCAGAGGATGACGGACAACATCGTTTTCGGTGAACTTTATAAAACCAATTGCCTCTATATGCGAAAGGATATGTTGTACATGCACAAGGCCCGAAACGGTTTCTGGTGGAAGGTCTATCTGAGTTGTGTCTCCAGTTATTACTGCTTTTGCATTGTTGCCTAATCGAGTTAGAAACATTTTCATTTGGTTAACTGTCGTATTTTGGGCTTCATCTAATATGACAAACGCATTGTTGAGTGTGCGTCCTCTCATGAAAGCCAGTGGTGCGATTTCAAGGGTACGGAGCTCAAGTAAGTTTTGGAGCTGGGAATCAGGCAACATGTCGTCTAATGCATCGTATAGGGGGCGAAGGTAAGGGTCGACTTTGTCTTGTATGTCACCCGGGAGAAAGCCAAGTGATTCACCTGCTTCAACTGCTGGTCGCGTCAAAATGATTCGCGATACCTGTTTCTGTCGCAGTGCTTCTACAGCCGCTGCGACAGCCAGGTAAGTCTTGCCTGTTCCGGCAGGTCCAATTCCGAAGACAATGTCGTAATCCTGAATCGCTGTGGCATAGGAAACCTGAGTTTGCGACCGTGGACGAATTGTGGCCTTGGGAGTCGTCAATATCGGTTGGGCAAATTGGGTTAACTTTGTGGTGCTGCTTTCGACTGGAGGAGCCATGAGATGCAAAGGATCAAGCTGATCACCTCGCTTGAGGCAGGATATCATTTCCTCTAATAGCCCTGACACGTGGCGCACTTTATGGTTAGGACCATGAACGCTTAGTTGATCTCCTCGGGCAGTCAGCTTCACGCCATAACGATCTTCAAGCGCTAGGAGGTTGGCGTCATTGTGCCCATATATCGATAGAGGGTCAACGCCTCGGATGGAGAGTTTTTGACTTAGTGTGTTGGTATCCAATGCTCTTTTTCCAAACAGAAAAACCCTCGTTC
>JABIFK010000204.1 GCA_018650745.1 Candidatus Latescibacterota bacterium
ATACCCTGGACCTATCTCTCACCCGAACTGCTCACTCGCATCATCGACACGGTTGAAGGCGTCGTGGGTGTCAAGCAAAGTGCCGGAGACATGAAACTGCTCGCCGACCTGCTCCTCATGGCCGGAGACCGAGCCCGCATCATGACTGCCGTCGATGCTCTCCTTTACCCCTCTTATGCCCTAGGTGCCCACGGCTCTATCGCCGCCATTCTCACCGCCGCACCCACCCTCTGCGTTGCCCAATGGAATGCCTATCACGCAGGCGATCACCAAACGGCGCTTGACCTGCACAAAAAACTCCTCCCCATCTGGAACGCCATCTTCGCCGACAACCTACCCGCCAACACCAAATATGCCATGCACCTACAAGGTCGAAACGGCGGTGTACCACGCCCGCCAATGCCATCCACCTCGGCAGAACAAAAAGATCCCATTCGCTCAGCATTGGAAAATGCAGGATTGTTATAAAAAAAGGTATCAGTAGGTCACGAAAACGGATAAAATTACATATAGGTTACGATATATCTTTTCGTTGGGGCTGCCCTTCGTTTTCAATGGGAAAAATGGGCATCCACGGGGGATGCCCCTACGTATAAGATGCTTACACACGGTATTGTTTGGCGTTTCGTGAAGTACTGAGTATATAAAAAATTCACATACTTAATCTGTGTACCCCAATTTATAAGATTTGAAAGAGGACTTCATGCCACAACGCGATCTCATCAAGTACGTCAACCCCGAACAAGGCACCGCATCTGTCCACCGATTCTCAAATGGCAACACCTTGCCCTTGGTTACACGCCCATTTTCAATGACCTCTTGGGCACCCCAAACCGAAGAAAGTCGCCGTTTTTACCACCCCGATGCGCGCCAATTTGAAGGCATGCGCGCCACCCGTCAACCCAGTCCTTGGATTGGCGACTACGGCCACTTCACCATCATGCCCCAATCCGGTCGCCTCTTCACCAGTGATGGCCGACGTGCCTCCATCTTTCGTCGTGACCAAACCGAAATCCGACCCAACTATTTCAGAACCTATTTGGGCCGTTATCAAACCACCCTCGAAATGACACCCACCGAACGCTGTGCCATCTTCCGGTTCTCATTTCCACAAGACCAAACATCCCGTGTCATCATCGATTCCTTCGAAGGCGAATCACACATCCAAATTCACCCCAACCAACAAACCCTCACCGGATACACCCGCTCCAACAGCGGCGGCGTACCTGAAGGATTCGCCTGTTATTTCTACGCCAGATTCGATCGACCCATCGCAGGGTGTGGCACTTTCCAAAGCAAAGAAACGCACGAAGGTGAACAACAACGAACAGGCGAACGCGTAGGCGGATATGTCGAACTCGATGGCGCAACTGTCAATATGCGCATCGGCACCTCATTCATCAGCATTGAACAAGCCAAACAAAATCTCGAAAGCGAACTCGGCAATCGCCCTTTCGATGTCATTCGTCTCGAAACAGAAAGACTCTGGCAAGAGATGCTCAACCGCGTCCACATCGAAGACGCCACCGAAACACAAAACAAAACTTTCTACACCAGCCTCTACCGATCCGTCCTCTTCCCTCGCTTTTGGCACGAATACGACCAAGACAACAAGCAAATCCACTTTAGCCCCTACGACGGCCAAATCCACCCCGGCCCCCTCGTCACCGACAATGGTTTTTGGGACACGCACCGAACCGTCTACTCTCTCCTCTCCATTCTCTATCCTGAGCACCTCACAACCATTATGCAAGGCTGGACCAACGCCAGTAAAGAAGGCGGCTGGACGCCCAAATGGTCAAGCCCCGGATATCGCGCCTGCATGATTGGCACCCACCTCGACGCTGTCTTCGCCGATGCCTACGTCAAAGGCATTTGTGACTTCGACATTGAATCAGCCTATCAAGCCATGTATAAAAACGCAACCGAAGTCGGCGACGAAGCAGGCAACTACGGACGACGTGGCATTGAGGAGTTTGACGAACTCGGTTACGTACCTGCCGATAAAATCGACCATGCCGCCTCACGCACCCAAGACTTTGCCTACAACGACTATTGCGTTGCTCAAATAGCCAAAGCCCTTGGCAAACAAGACGACTATGAGCGCTTCATCAAACGCGCCAGTTATTACCGCAATACCTTTGATCCAAATGTCGATTTCATGCGCGGGCGAAACACCGATGACTCTTGGCAAGATCCCTTCAACGAATTCGCTTGGGGGGGTGCATTCATCGAAGGCTCTGCCTGGCAATGTGGTTGGGCCGTCCCCCACGACCCCGCCGGATTGATTGAACGCTTTGGCGGCAAAGAAAAAACCGTCCAAAAACTGAACCAAATGATGTCCCTCCCACCCATCTTCGACGTGGGCACTTATCCCACCGAAATCCATGAAATGACCGAAATGGCTGCCGTCGACTTTGGCCAATACGCCCACTCCAACCAACCGGTTCACCACGTCCTCTACCTTTATGCTTGTGCTGGCAAACCCTCCAAAACCCAATACTGGGTGCGCCGTGTCTTAAATGAACTTTACTCATCCGATCCCGACGGCTTCGCAGGCGATGAAGACAACGGCGAAATGTCCGCTTGGTACATCTTCAACGCCCTCGGTTTCTACCCTTTCTGTCCTGGCCACCCATCTTACATTCTCGGCAGCCCACTTTTCAAAAGTGCAACCCTCTTTCTCGCAAATGACAAAACCTTCACCATCAACGCACCCGAAAACAGTGCCGACAATGTCTATGCTCAAAACATCCAACTCAACAACCAAACCCTCAACCGAGCCGACATCACCCAAGAAAACATCACAACCGGCGGCATATTGTCCTTCACAATGACCAACAAACCACACGATCCCAATTGGTCAGATGAAGAACTGCCTTATTCATTGTCACACGAAAAATAAAAAAGTCGTTGATATTTTGAGGGCTTACCAAAGAGATCTGCCTATGTTTAGTTCTCTATCAACTACAGAAAATGTAGTCTTTCAAAATTAATTACACCATCGAATAACCCATGATTTTCCGCTCAGATTCCATCCAGCAACTTGTTTTGTAAAAACACACCCGCTGGCAGGCCATTTTACTCTATGCACCCACTAAGGGTATTTGTGGAAAATCAGCCATCCCGGCACCTGAGGGACGGCATTTTTGGGTTACCTTTTTTTGCTGTCAGAGTGTGTGAAAAGTAAAAACAATTTGGTTGGTTCAAACTCCATGCTTATGATAGTGAAGAGGTAATAAGCAAGTCATCACAAAGGAGTATTGAAATGGATTTTATTCGCG
>JABIFK010000846.1 GCA_018650745.1 Candidatus Latescibacterota bacterium
CGACAAAGCCGCCTTGCGCACCGAACAACAAACCCTTAAAAATAGAGCGCCCGATGAACCCATCGAACGCCCTTATAATACCCAACGCCTTGAAGACATCACCAAACGCCAAGAATACGTCCTCAACCATCTTACCGAGCTTGGCACCGTCATCGAAACCTGCCCCACCTCCAACCTCCGCATCGGCGGCGTCCCCGACCCCACTCACCTGCCCATCCACACCTTCCTCAAATCCAACATCAATCTCACAATTTCCGCCGACGACCCCGGCATCTTCGACAGCCCCCTCGCCAACGAATTTGACTGGTTCCTCACCCACTCAAATTGGACAGAACAAGACCTCGCCCAACGCCTCGGCGACCCTCGCAGATTCCAACTCGGCACCCTACGCCCCAGTTCTTAAGATAAACGTATCTCCCAGTTATCAAGAATAGAACGTATCAGGTTGCCTTTCTGGGGTTTGGTTGATATGAAAGGCGAGGTTCCGTGTGTGTGAAAGGGACTGGTCGTTGAGTTTCTGTGATCAAAAAACACTGGCAATCCCCCCATCCAGACCCTATCTTGTGCGCTCGAAGACCCATCACATTCCCCACCCATACAGGAGAAATCCTATGGCCACCAACCTCGCCCAACACATACAAGATACTCCCCTTTGCGACACTCACGAACACCTCAAAAAAGAACATGAATGGACCGACAACGGCCCCGACATCCTACAAGACCTCTTCTCCAACTACGTGCCCGCCGACCTCGTTTCTGCAGGTGCATCACCCAAAGCCATGAAAAACCTCATGGACGCCACCAACCCCGACCTAGCAGATCGCTTTAATGGCATTCAAAAAGCTTGGGAAGCCGTGCAATTTACAGGTTACGGCGAAGCCGTGCGCCTCATCGCCTCTCAAATCTACGGCATTGACGAAATCACACCCCAAGCCTTAGCATCCGCCAAAGACAAACTCACCCAACTTCGCCAACCCGGTGAACGCTATAAACTCCTTCGCGACGTCGCCAACATCGACCACATCCAAACCGACGACTTCTGCTGGCCCTGTTTACCCGACGCATCTGGCACCGACTTCTTCCTCTACGATCTCTCTTGGCAAAGCTTCTGTAACGGTAACATCAACGTTGAAACCATCCACAAAGAAACGGGCATCACGGTCACCGACCTCGACACCCTGCAAAATGCGATGGAAGCCATCTTCGACAAATACGCCCCTTGCGCCATCGCCGTCAAAGCCCAACACGCCTACAGCCGTACCCTTGATTGGCAAGAACGCTCCAAGAGCGAAGCCACCCTTGCCCTCCACGCCGTCATCGGCTCCAACAACAAAACCTCCGAATCCATCCGTCTCTGTCTCGGCGACTGGTGCTGGGCACGCGGTGTAGAACTCTCTATCAAACACAATCTCCCCTTCAAACTTCACACAGGCTACTATGCTGGCAACAACCGCATGCCCGTAAGCCGCATCAAATCTGGCAACCTCTGCGGCCTCTTGGCCAAATACCTCGATGCCCGCTTCGTCCTCATGCACATCGCCTATCCCTACAGCGAAGAAGTCATCGCCTTGGCCAAACACTACCAAAATGTCTACATCGACCTCTGCTGGGCCTGGTCCATCAACCCCTACGCCTCCTCTAACTTCGTCCGAAGCTACATCCACGCCGCCCCCCTAAACAAACTCTTCGTCTTCGGCGGCGACACCGGTTGGCCCACCAGCGCAACCGCCTACGCCATCCAAACCCGTCACTGGTTCACCCACACGTTGCAATCCGAAATAAACGATGGCCACCTCACCGAAAACCAAGCCATCCAAATCGCCACCCGCCTCATGCACGACAACCAATACGACTGCTTCGACCTACAAGGCACCCGAGATGCGATCAAGGCAAAAGTAAAAAGGTAAAAGTAAAAAGTAGAATCTTAAAAACTTAAATACGACTCGCTGGTGGAGAGGGCCGTTGTGCAGTTGGTGGGTTGTGTTGGGTCGGAAGGGTGGCGCGTGGAACGCGAGGTGGGGTGTGGGAACTGCGCGGGCTGGTGAGGGTGGTCTCCGCTCGCTAAAACACTGAAGCCATTACAAGCCTCCCGCAGGGACGGCCTTTTTTGCTTACTTTTTGCGGCTGTTGGCAAAAAGTAAGTCGCCGAAGGCAAATCATCAAAAAACAGAACTATAAATTTGAATTTACACCCAATAAAACCCCTAAACAAAAACAACGTCCCAAAACGTTTATTATAAAGGAACCCCATGTCCAATACCCTCCGAGTCTGCACCCTCAACATCTGGAACTACAACGAACCCTGGCCAATCCGCCGCCAACTCATCGCCGACACCATAAAGGAACACACCCCCGACATCATCGGTTTCCAAGAAATCCGCCACAGCGGCCAAAAAAATGACAACAACAAAAACCAAGCCCAACAACTTGCCGAACTTTTACCCAGCTATACCTATATCTATCAACCCGCACAGGAAAACCCCGAAAAAGACGAATGGGAAGGCCTATCCATCTTCTCCCGCCTCCCCATCCAAGCATCCAGCTTTATCAAACTATCCGTCGATCCTGAAGACAACCGAGACAACCACCAACGCATCGTCCTACGCGCCCAAGTCCAAACACCAGCAGGCGCTTTCAACTTCTTCAACACCCACCTCTCCCTCAGTCAACAAGGACGCATCCGCACCACCCAAGAAATCACAGCCTATGTCAGCAAATACACAGGAGACCTACCCTCAGTACTCGTCGGTGACTTCAACGACACACCCGACCAAACATCCATTTGCCACATCACTAAAACAGCCAACCTAATCGACACCTGGGCCCAGCAAAACCCCAATGACCCTGGCCACACATTCAGCAACGAAAACACCTATCTGCGTGTAAAAAACCATGACAAACGCAAAGCCCATCGCATCGACTACATCTTCGCACAAGCACCCAAAAGCAGCGGTGGCCACGTCCTATCCTGTCAACGCATCGCAGATCAACCCAATGCAGACGATTTATATCCATCCGACCACTTTGGTCTCATCGCCGACATCAGCCTGAAAGGAAATGCATGATTCCCATTGTAGTCTCCACTTGGCGCTTTGGCCAAAAAGCCAACCAACCCGCTTGGGAAATCCTTCGATCAGGCGGAACAGCACTTGATGCCGTTGTAGCAGGTGTGGCCGTTGCCGAAGAAGATCCCGAAGTCAAAAGTGTCGGTTACGGCGGATACCCCAATGCCGAAGGCGAGGTAGAAGTAGACGCCGCCATCATCAACGGCCGCACCCTCGGTTACGGCGCTGTAACAGGCCTCAAAAACATCACCAACCCAACGGCACTCGCACGCCTCGTCATGGAAAAAACCACCCACGTCATGCTCACAGGCAATGGCGCATTGCAATTTGCCCGCGAGCAAAACTTCCAAGAATGCAACATGCTCACCGACTCAGCACAAGAATCGTGGCAAAAGTGGAAAGACGGGC
>JABIFK010000023.1 GCA_018650745.1 Candidatus Latescibacterota bacterium
AACCGGGTCCTGTAGATCCGAAATCCACAAAGTTCTCGCCCAGAACAGTTGAGCAAGTACAACACATGGGTGAACAATTAGGGGAAGTCGTCAATACCGTTATACAATCACAAACACGTGCCCCAATTGAAGGCAAACTCCAAATCACCAACCAGGTCATCTCATTAGAAATGGAATCTGTTACTGCTGCTCAAATTGACGCTGGCCTCAATGATCCCAACCCAGTCATTCAAAAATGGGCCGAACATTTTCAAACCCTCGACCAAACAAACACACCCATCAATACCCAAGTGCCGTTTGAAGTTCAAACCCTTGCACTCGGTCAAACATTTGCGCTTGTTGCCCTTGCAGGAGAAATAACAATTGAATATGCTTTGCGGCTCAAAGAAAGCCTTGAACCCCATTTTAATCATGCACTCATAACCGCCTATGCCAATCACATAATTGGATATGTACCTGCAAAGCGACAAATTCCCGAGGGGGGCTACGAAGTTTGGACAAACCAATATCACCTCAAACGCCCGGGCCCTTATGTTGAACACACCGAAGACCACATCTGTCATACGGCGCTAAACTTGCTCACCCATAAATAGAAAAAGGATCTGTGTTTGTTCACACAGATCCTTTTACATTCACACTCTGTTTAATTCCGTTCTCTTACATCAAAAACGACTTATCCCCTGTCCTCTGCACCCTCTTCTTCACCCATCAAACGTTCCTCATGCGCAACAGCCATTTTGCCGACCACCTCTCGCAACGCATTCAAAGAATCAAAAGGCTTGGTCATCAAACCATCAAACCACGTCAACCGCTCATCTTTGGGGTCTAAGTTCCACCCTGTAACCATAAGCGTCATCACTTCAGGTTTCTTTTCTTTGATGAACTTCGCAACTTGGTCTCCTGGCATATAGGGCATCCCCAAATCGATCAATGCCAGATCATATTCTTTCTCCTCAAACAGCGCCACCCCATCTTTGCCCCCCATCGCCACATCCACATCGTGGTGCTGCTGTAGAGCACTTTCAATAATACGCAAAACAACCTCTTCATCATCTACGACAAGAATGCGTTTTCGCGGTATCACATCTGGGCGAGCAACCTCTTCTTCTCGCAGCAAAGCGTCTTCTTTCCAAATTGGCAACGTCAATGTAAAAGTCGTGCCTACTCCCTCTTCGCTGTTAACCGCAACAGTGCCCCCCCAACGCTGCAACGTCCCTCGAACAAGCGACAAACCCAAACCACTCCCAACATCCATCTTGGTACTAAAGAAAGGGTCAAATATACGTGCCTGAATGTCCTCACCTATCCCCACACCCGTATCTGAAACAGACAAAATAACTTTCCCGTCTTTACAGACCGTTTTAATAGCAATGGTGCCCCCATCTGCCATCGATTCTATGGCATTAAAAATCAGGTGCCTCAAAACGTCGCGCAGTTCCTGTTCTTGTGCATAAATCGCGGGCGTTTTTGCCAAAGCCGTTTCTACAACAATAGCAATGCCATTAGACTCAGCTTCATCTTTCCAGCGGGGGCGTGTCAAATCTATGGTCGATAAAATCGCCTCTTCTAAGCTCGTTTCCCCCATCTCACCCGGAGACTCAATGGCCACGGACAAATGCAAACGATTGACAACATCTGCCATGCGCAGAGAGGAACGCACAATCATATCCAAATAAGAATCAATTTTTTCTGGATCATCTACACACTGTATTAACTCGGCAGGGCCCAAAATACCAGTCAACAGATTGTTCATATTGTGACTAACACCTGCCGACAGCTCTGACAAAGCGCGCAATCGCTCAAAACGAACCAATTCTTTTTCGGCTTGTTTGCGTTCATACATTTCTTGTTGTAACAACTTATTGGCTTCTGCCAATTCAGCAGTTCGCAGCTGTACACGTCGTTCCAAATCCCAATGTGCAACTTCCAGTTCGCGATAGGTCTCTGAAAGTTTGCGATCTCTCAAAACCAAACGGCGGACCAAAAAAACAATCAGGACAATGCCACCAACCATAACACCCCAAAACCAATTTTGATACCACAAAGCCCCTTCCACAGAAACAGGAACATCCCCACCAGAAGCCAAAAGAATACCCGGCCATCCCCACAACAACAAAGCCAAAAACCATATATACAAATAAGACACGGCACACTTTATGTGTCGTGTCTTATTTGTATATATGGCATCGAAAAACATAGGAGCATACGTCCATTCATTGCAAAAAATGAAATTTAAAAAATCTACTCTATTTGAGACAAATCTTCAGATACTTTTCGAAGCTCTTTTTCCAAGACAACAAAAACATCTTTGGCACCGTCCAACTTGCCATTGGCTCCCATTTGTTCAAGCTGATAGGCCGCCTCAACTGTTTCTTCTGCGCCAAAATTAGCAACCGATCCTTTTAACGAGTGCGCAGCACGTTGCAAAGCTAAGGCATCATTTTTTTCTACTGCTTCTCGAATTAACGCCAACCCTCCTGGTGCATCATCAAGGAAAAGTTGTGCGATCTCTTTCAACAGCTCTTGATCGCCCCCAACGCGTTCTAAAGCCGCGTTCAAATCAAAACTCATGTATTCCTCCAAAAAAGTAACGCATTTATCAAAAGGTAACAGCTTCACGACGTTCGACCTTACTTTCATCCAACACCAAACCCAAGCCCGACAGCTTGGGTAAAACAACACAACCATTCTCAGGTCGATAAATCGGGGCGTGAAAAAATTGTTTGCTTTCTTGCCCTCGAATCAAAAACTCAACACGTGGCACAACCGATGCAGGTTGTGCACCTGCCACATGCAAAGCAGGCAACAAAGAATGTCCATGTGCCACCAACGGCGTATCAAATG
>JABIFK010000307.1 GCA_018650745.1 Candidatus Latescibacterota bacterium
ACCCAAACCTGTAAGACAACCACAGGTCAAAATTGCAACCCAGGGTCTAAGAGGCTGGTCGCAGAAATTGTTGCCACTTTTAAGAAGGCCTAACATAGCGTGATCTACCGTTTAAAATGTGGTGGGAGCAGCAGACGGTTGACGACCAACCGAAACGGAAGGACGATGCTTACTTTGGTGCCCATACTGATGGCTAAATGAAACCAATTCGTGCCGTTTAAATTTTCCAAACGCCAGATCGACAGGGCCGCTGACGCCTGTATAGACATTCACACCGCAGCTGTTCAAAATCTGATAAGTGTCAATGCTCATGGTTCCCGACAAGAGTGTGCCAATTTGATGCTGTTTGATAAAGTTGCGCAAAGTGTTGATCTCTACGTCGTTTTTAGAAAAATAGGTATAAGCATTTGTTTCTTCATCAATCTGCAGAAACATCAAAGCCTGCTCGAACACCACACATACTCGGCTGTTGGCATCTGAGCTTGTTACGGGAATCAGAATGTTGCCCGTGTGCATTTTGGCATGCGCATGATTGTATCCTTGACCCAGTTCAAAAATGCCGAACAGAGTCAGAGCGGCCACACTGAAAATGGCTGCAAACTTATACCAGGCATTGACACACGTCTTTGAAGACCGATCATTCATGTTACATCCTCCCACATCTCAACCGACGGATGGATTTAACCTTCAGCATCCTGATTGTCCTGCTGAAACTTAGAAGCAATCCAAAGAAGCCCAACAATGATCAGCGAAAAAGGAACAAGCCCGCGTAAGACCTCACCAAACTCTGGCCACCAACTAATCAAACCCAGAATTCCGACAACAATAGCGATCAAACCACCGATGATATTTGGCACCTTACCACCTCCGTTACGTTTTGATTCTTATACTTTCTACAAATTCACTGTGTGAAATTACACGCTTCTCATATGTGCTTAATAGCACAGGAAGAATTATGCCAACAATACACCGTACACAAAAAAACTGCCTATCTTTCGAGAGGCAGTTTTCAAACAATTAAAAAACAATCATTTAAAATCAGATCTAATGTTGCGTGCCATGCAATGCCCATGCACACCCTCAGCTTCAGAGTATGAGATTTTCACCACACCTCACCCAAAAAGGAATCTCCCGTATCCTTGTATGTCGTTTATAATTAACATGCTGTCACTTTGTGTAGTTTTCAACACACCTCAGTGAGTGAAAATCTACACAACCTCACCCGCTTCAATAGCATATTTCTTAATCCGACGTCGCAAAGCATCTTGCCCGATGCCCAAATCACGTGCCGCATCAACCTGCTTGCCACCATGACATCGAAGCGCCTGACATATCGCTTGTTCTTCTATTTCTGCCAAATTGAGCGTTGTGGCTGATGTGACATCACGATGAACTTCCTTCTGAGAAAGCCGGTCGGGAAAATCCCATCGACTCAAGAACGCCCCGTCCCACAAAATCACCGCACGCTCCATGATGTTGCGTAATTCGCGAACGTTGCCCAAAAAAGAATAAGATTTGAGAAGCGCTTGCGCATCAGTGTCGATCCGAGTGATGTCTTTGCGTAGTTCAGATGCATACAGTTTGAGAAATCGGTATGCCAAGAGCAAGATATCGTCTCCCCGATCACGCAAAGGGGGAAGCAAAATCGTAAAAACATTGAGTCGAAAATAAAGGTCCTGCCGAAAGGTTCGTGCTTCTATTTGGCCTTCCAAGTCTTGGTTGGTCGCCGAAATGAGTCTTACATTGACCGGAATCTCTTCTGTTCCACCCACCCGGCGAACACAGCGTTCTTCAAGCACCCGAAGGATTTTTGCCTGAGCAGGCAGTCCCATATCGCCAATTTCATCTAAAAAAAGCGTGCCACCATCGGCCAGTTCAAACACCCCTTTTCGCAAATTGCGCGCATCCGTAAAAGCCCCTTTTTCGTGCCCAAACAATTCACTCTCTACCAAAGCTTCCGGAATGGCTGTGCTGTTCACACTAATAAACGGCATATCCGCTCTGGGGCTACGTGCATGAATAGACCGAGCCACCAATTCCTTCCCCGAACCACTCTCTCCTTGAATCAGAACCGTGGTCTGATCAGAATAAGCCACCTTTTCAATCAGTGCCATCACCTCTTTTATCGCTCGGCTTTCTCCAATAATCTCGTGGTTCCCCCTCCCAGCATTTCCCGATTGCAACAATGTGTCCAACTGCAACTGAATGCGATCCCTCTCTCTGCGCACATCCTGATACCTACGGGTGCGCTTTAAAGACAGCAGCAGTTCATCCACTTTGATGGGTTTTGTAAAGTAATCAAACGCCCCATATCGCAATGCCTCTATCGCAATATTTACGTCACCATGTCCGGTAATAATAATCACTTCAATATCCTGAGACCGCCTTCTCAGTTCCTGCAAAAATTCAATGCCATCCATGCCGGGCATCTTAATATCTGTAATCACAATATCAATCCGCTCCTGCTCAAATACCTCAAGCCCATTCTCCGCACTATCCGTACACTGAACCACGTAGCCCATATCGCTCAGAAAATCTCCAGCACTCCTGCGAATAACCTCCTCATCGTCAACCAATAACAATCGAATATCCTTTTCAACAGCTTCAGCTAGCATGAGACGTGCCCCCTACCTGAATGGGCAACAACAAAGAAAATGTTGCACCCTCTCCCAAACGGTTGTTCACCTCCAGTGAGCCTTTGTGCTTATCCATCATATTTCGAGAAATCGACAACCCCAACCCCGTACCTTTTCCCACTTCTTTAGACGTAAAAAAGGGATCAAAAATTCTGTGCAAAATAGGTTCTGGCACCCCCCCGCCC
>JABIFK010000455.1 GCA_018650745.1 Candidatus Latescibacterota bacterium
CCCCAAACCACAGTCAATATCATCACGCCTATAACAACCAGACGCATAGCTTGTGGTTGTGTATCGTAGGCCCCCTTAAATATCCATACACCCGCCACAACAATGATATAAAAGATCGGTAATAAGAAACGTAAGGTCGGGGCCGCCATATTTTCAGGTGCGAAATAATACGCCATGTATAATAATAACGATGGCAAAACAATACCCGTCAGAAGCATACCCACTTGCCGGGTTTCTCGGCGCCCACACAACCCTAACAAACCAGCAAGCCCAAATGCCGCCCAAAAACCCAAACCATCGCTTTGGATATTTTGCAAATATAATGGTGCGTGGGCCATCAAATTGGACACTGAAAAAGCCGTTTGCTCTGAGGTCAGTGTATACCCCGTTTTCCAAAACGCACCAAAGGCCATTGCATTGCGCACCAACAATCCCATAATCGGAACAGCGGCCGCCGTTGTCAAAAAGAGAACACCACGCCATCGATTGGGATTCTGTTTTAGCAACATCAGCAGATACAATCCAATGCCTAACGCATAAGTAGCCTCAGCATATCGCACCGTTGGAATCGCCCCTAAAAACAATCCTGCCAAAACCGCCCAGCGGTGCTCTTCGCGCTCTCCCCAAGTGATGAGAAAAAACACCCCCCAAACCAGAAGGAACGCCACGGTGGGATGAGAATCACAACCCAAGGCAAATTGTGCCACAACAGGGTTAATGGCCATCACAACCACAGCCAACAGGGCCCACACCTCACCCAACCATACACGCGCCAAAAAGAACAAACCCAATAGCGTTAACGCCGTCAAAATAGGATTCATCCACAAAGCAGCAACGGGCCCGCCCAAAACCCAAAAAACAGCCAACAGCACCGACATGCCAGGAGGGTAATGGCTGTAATACCGTTGCCCATTTTCACTCAACCAATGCATACCCACATATTGAACAGGTGACACCGCATCAAACCATGTTTGACCGCGTTCGACCAAATGACGGGCTTGTGCAAAATAACCATTGGCATCGGGTGTCGAAATGCCAGGTTCAAAATAAGCCATCACCCACACAAAGTGGACCACCCCAATACCAACAGCAACAATCATATACCGACTAACAGCTCGCATCTTGTTCTCCCGGCTATTGGACAACAATACTTAAAAAAGAATGTAAAGTTTAGACAAGCCCCAACACACGATCGTTCCCAAAATAAAAACCCAGCAAGTGCACCACTGGGTTATAGTTAAAAAAATGGGGATCATGAGACAAAAGTCACATCGGCATTCAAATCGCAACAACACTGCGACGGAATAAATCCCATCGCTATGATTACAAAGCCCTTCGGACCAAACATCAAAAAAATGCATTAAATCACGACGGGACTATGCGGACCTCAGAATCTTCCACTGGTCGCCATTGCCACGTGGCACCGTTGCTTCTTGATAGGATACAATAAATGCGCGACGGATTTGATCTGTTCTATTTTCTTTAGAATGGTGCCATAATTCGGCACTAAACAATAACATATCCCCTGCTTTTACAGGACAGGCAATTGCACCTTCTGCAACCATATCGGGAGGCCCCATAGACTTGGGGCATTGCCCTCCATAACTGCCGTGTTCTACCACACCGCCTTTGTGACTTCCCGGAACAACCCACAAACATCCATTTTCTAGCGTGGCATCTTGCAAAGGAATCCACACGGACATGCGGGTTTCACTGGCAACATGGTCATTGTAATAGGCATCGTCTTGGTGCCAATGGCAAATGTCCATGGCGTGGGGCATCTTTGTCGTAAGCTTCCCCGAATAAATCGCAATCCCCGGTGTGACAACCTCTTCAACCAAAGAAAGAATGCGCTCATCTTGCGCGAATGCTCGCGTGATTTCAGAACGCAACCCCAGTGACATCACCCACCCCGGGTTGCGATGAATATCCCCCCCATCGGCATCACGAATGCGATCAATTTCACGATCAATCTTGGACAACTCCACGACAGGGAACACATTGGAAGCCACAACATATCCATTTTCATGGTAAAAATCCAATTCTGCCATCGTCAAGTTTTGATACACATTGTCACACATACACGACCTCAAAGATTAAAAACATTGAACTTCTCAAGCCTAATGCGAAGGGAGAAGGGAAACTGGCGAAACATTTGATAATCTCACCACGAATGAACAAACTCCATTGGCAAAATCGCAAAGTCCTCCGGATCAAAAAGCAAAAGACGGTGAATCTATTACTGCGGGTGTCCCACACACCCTTACTGATATTGGTTCCCAGCTTCGGGTTGGTATGTCTTTGCGATCTCGGCATCCGTCCCAGTCTCGGCAATCAAATCTAAAAGTGCCAGATACAAACGTTTGGCTTCTTCTGGGTGCGCCCCAATCACATTCTTCTCTTGGCCAGGATCATCTGGCATATAGAACAACTCGTCTACTCGCCGTTCGGGCATATTGCGACAATCATATCTCTCCAATCGAATCGGTTTGGGCCCTTTGTATTTCAAGTCTTTATTTGGCCAATAAACCAATGTCCAAGTTCCATCTGTTACAGTCGTAGGCACAGTGCCCCAATTGTCATCTAAGTTCCGACCACTGATTGCGAATTCGCGATGCTGAACTGTTTTACCCAATAAAATATCGGCGAACGAATTGCCTTGCAATCCTCCGGGCACATTCAACCCCGCCAAATCACACAGCGTTGGAAATAAATCAACAGGTTGCACCAAACTATCAATATGTTGACCCGCCATCTTCGCTTCTGGATGATACATCATAAAAGGAATGTGGATCATGGGCTCATACAATTGCCCCCAATCCCCCCACGGTTTGCCTTGCAACCCATGATCACCAAAATAGTGCCCATGATCGGCCATCACCAACACAATCGTATTCTCTTTCAAACCCAACAGGTCAATTGTATCCCACAACATGCCCAACCAGCGATCTACCATTGTCACTTCAGCGGCGTACAAGGCACGCACGTGGTTGAGCTCTTTTTCGCTCATAAAATTGCTAAAACCATAACACGGATAAATCAATTCTTCCCCTTCATAACCAGGGTCATACATATCTACATAATACTGGGGCGGGTCCCACGGTTCATGCGGGTCCCAAGAATCGATCCATAAAAAGAAATTGTCACGCACATAATTGCGCTCTAACCAATGCATTGATTCGGTAAACACACGCGGTGCCAAATAATCCGATTCAAACAAACGATCTCGCTGATTGGCCAAATAGCGCATCACGCCCGGTTTCACCTTGTCGTCACTGGCAGGTTGTTTGACCTCATGCAACGCATCGCTGATCCACGGCTCGCCACCTTGTCCACGCACCCATTCGATAGACCCAAACCCTCGATCCAAATAATTACCTTGGGTCATAAACATAGGCGTGTCAAAAACCAAACCTGTCGTGTACCCTGCATTGCGAAATACACCAGCCAATGAGGGGATATCGCGTTCCATTTCATTCCAGGTATTAAAGGGCTGCCCCCATCGTCCCGTAAACAAATCACGGCGACATGGTAAGGTTGGAAATGAACCAGAGTATGCCTTATCGAACACCAATGACTCACTCGCAAAACGATCCATATTGGGTGTGCGTGCTTTGTTGCCATATGCACCCACATGATCGGTTCGCAACGAGTCTAACATCACACAAATCACATTCATGAATCGATCCCTCCGGTTGCACGCAACAAGGTTTCTTGTACCAAAAGCTCATGGTCATAAGAACGATCGGGTTCCGTTTTTCCCTGTATGACGGATAAAAAAGATTCCAATTCCAGCATATAGAGATCGTGTCGTGACTGAGGTGTTATCGGAACCACATTGAGCCCTGCATCAAATCCCCCCCGTGCCTCATCCAAACTCAAACGAATCTGGTCCGCAGGTTCCATCGGGTCCATAATGGCACTGCCTTTTGTCCCATACAATTCAAACCTTCGGGCCATCGGCCGTGTTTCTAAGGCAGAAATATCCAACATCACAATAGCATTTTCATATTCGAACACACCCAAGGTATTATCGGAAAAAGCGGGCACATCACCCGAATCGTTTCTCAAAAATGATGTCACTTTATTTGGGCGCCCCAACAACCAAACAATTTGATCCAATTGGTGGGCGGCCAAATCGTACATAATCCCCCCCTGGTGCACGGCAACACGCTCGCGTTGCGCAATACCCAGCGATGTAGACATATGTGCTCGAACCTGAAACACCTCTCCCAAGAATCCGCTCTTCACCCACTCGGCAATTTTACAATATCCCTCGTGATAACGGAACATGTACCCCATTTGGATTTGCAACTGTTGTTCACGTGCAGAAGCGACAACGCTTTGCCAATGGGCCCAATCATCTCCAGCAGGTTTGTCATACCACGCATGTTTGCCCGCCTCTACGATGGCTTCTGTCTGCGCCAAACTCTCAATGTTCTGGCCTTCAGACGCCACCGCCTTAATTGCTGCATCTTGTAACATCTCACCTGCCGAAGCAAACCAATGCACATCTGGTCCCAACTGAGACGCTTCAATCCTTAGGCGTTGTGCCTCATCGGGTTCAAACACACCGACCAAATCAACATCTGGGTGTTCAATCATTGCGCGTAATTTACCCAAACCATGCCCGTGCTTCGTCCCATATTGTGCCATCTTCACCATTTGAATCTCCTTAGAGAATCTGAACACAAAAAGCAAAACAGTAGCGCAAATACAGAATACCCTTTGCGCAACACACCTTTGCACTCTGCGCTTAATAACCAATATCAGTATTCACAACGGGATCATCTGAATCTAAAAAATGATCAATCGTATTTTTCGTGGCGGGCCGGGTTTTGAAATCGGCTATCCAAGGTTCTCTGAAATAGGCTTGTTTTTCACGTGGCAAACTTGCAATCACTTCGGGTGGCGTGCGCAAACGATGCCAATGCGTGGCCAGATGTGAATAGGCGTGCAAAATGGCCACACGCGGTGTGTCTCGTGTCCAGGGTGGCCCCACGTGACACAGATTCTCGGTAAAGAAAATGGCACTACCTGCGGGACAAGAATAACCTGTCAGAAAGTCACTGCGCTCACCGGGCTCAATGGACATATGGTCTGGATGCATAGGCAAGTTACACTTATGGCTGCCTGTGATAAAATGGGTGGCCCCATCTTCGGGCGTCACCTCAGTAAGCTCAAATACAACCCGCACCATACCCGCATGAATGCGCCCATCTTGGAAGCGATATCCAAAAACGGGATCGATTTGTCGAGGACCGCCTCCGTGCAATCCTTGCCCATGTGATTCATCTTTGGTACGCCACACAGAGAAACCGCCCTCCATCCGGATTTCTGGCCCGATAATTTCGTGCAGAACTTCGACCACTTTGGGATGATCGATCA
>JABIFK010000762.1 GCA_018650745.1 Candidatus Latescibacterota bacterium
CCTCCACCAAAAACACTTCCGTCTCTTCAATATTATTCGACGAGCAATCCAACAGCTTCCCTGGCAATCCCCCACCTTCTAAGACACCTTTGCGCCGTACCAATTCCCGTGCTTTGCGCGCAGCTTCACGGGCACGTGCTGCATCAACCGCTTTTTGCAAAACCTTTTTAATAACAGCAGGGTTTTCCTCAAAATATTCACTTAACTTTTCACCCACCAAAGATTCCACCACACCGCGCACTTCACTGTTGCCCAATTTGGTCTTGGTTTGTCCTTCAAACTGTGGTTCGGGCACTTTGGTACTGATAATGGCAGTCAACCCTTCACGTGTATCTTCACCCGATAACGTAAATTTGTCACTTTTAAACAAATTGTTCTTAGCACCAAACACATTCAATGTACGAGTCAGCGCAGTTCGAAATCCAGTTTCGTGCGTGCCCCCCTCAATGGTATGAATATTATTCACATAGCTTTGAATGTTTTGTTGGTAAGAGTCATTGTATTCAAACGCAACTTCGGCAATAATGCCATCTCGTGATCCCTCGAAATGCACAGGATCATGTACGGATGCGCGCCCCTCATCTAAATAAGACACAAATGCTTTAAGCCCACCTTCGTAATGAAAAGTTTCTTCACTATTGTCACGGGCATCTTTCATAACAATTGTCAATCCGCGATTGAGAAAAGCCAACTCGCGTAACCGGTGAGACACGATTTCTTGTTTAAATTCTACCGTTTCAAAAATGCTATCATCCGGCAAAAACGTAACTTTTGTTCCTGTTTTGTCCGTTGATCCAAGCGTTTCCAGTTCTGTTGCAGGAATCCCAATTTCATATCTTTGGGTATATATTTGACCCTTCGTATTTACTTCGACAACACACCAAGCAGACAATCCATTGACCACAGACACACCCACACCATGCAACCCTCCCGATACCGCATAGTTTTCCTTGTCGAATTTTCCACCTGCATGAAGAACCGTCATCACCACTTCCAATGCGGACCGCTTTTCGGTGGGATGTTCGTCAACGGGAATACCACGACCATTGTCACTAACCGTCACCGTGCCATCGGTATTCAAACAAATTTCGATCCGATCACAATGCCCACCCATTGCTTCATCCACACTGTTATCAACAAGTTCCCAAATCAGGTGATGGAGGCCATTAACGCCAATATCACCAATGTACATCGCCGGGCGTTTGCGCACAGCTTCTAACCCCTTGAGCACTTGAATATTATCTGCGGTATACTGCCCGTTGCCATTGGTTTCTGCCATATATGACTCCTCTAATAAATCTTCACGATTCACCCCCAAAGAGGTGCAGGGCCTACTTTGTAAAACGAATCAATCTTACCACTTCTCTACCCAATGCATCATTCAACTGTTTGCGATAATTGTCGCGTTCAAACATCAAGTGATATCGCCATGTTGCATTTTGTACGGATACCAAGAGCTCACCATGTTTAATTCGATATGCTTCTGTTATCTCCGCAACCTGCTCCCCAACTATCTCTGGCCATATGGAGCGTGCTCTTTGTTCTTGAAATTTAGTCGCCAATCCCAGTTTTTCTATCGACCCCTGGATTGCATCTCCAATAGAAACCGTGCGTTGTGTCGAATTCTGAGCATGCCTATGACGATACACGCCACTCTTTCGGCGATCGGTTTCCGCATCCGCCTCGTCTAATTTTGGGAGCATCACAACTCCAAAACATGGAATCCCTGCGCCTTAAAATCCAAATCGGGATCACGCGCAGAAGTTAATATGATTTGACCAAAGGCCGGGATCATGTTCAGCAAAGCTTCTGATCGCTTGGGATCAAGTTCGCTAAAAATATCATCCATCAACAACACGGGTCGCCACCCCGTTTTCTTTTCCAAAAACGTTGCTTCCGCCAACTTCCAAGACAACAAAACACTCTTGAGTTGACCTTTTGATGCAAATTGATGTGCTGCTTTATTGTCTAAAGTGAAAACAAGATTATCTCGATGCGGCCCCGTAAGTGTATACCTGAGCTCAACTTCTTGAGGCAGTTTTTCTGCCAAAGCCCTTTCCAAAATAGATTGCCCCTCATCGATATCATCTAAGGTGACCGGGCTTCTGTAAAGTGCTTTTAATTTTTCAGATGTGGGAGCAATCTCTTGATAATACGTATTGAGAAGCAACTCAATATCTTCCAACGCACGCAACCGATGCGCAACAATACGCCCGCCCAACTCAGCCAGCTGCGTATTCCAAGGAAACATTTGCTCCGGCTGAGACAACAAAGCGCGTCCACGATCTTTTAACAAACGATTACGTTGCGCCAAGGCACGCATATACAATTCTAAATCGGACAAATAGGAAGCACTGGACTGTGAAACAAGGATATCTAAAATGCGTCTGCGTTGCGCAGGTTCCCGCAACACCAGATCAACGTCTTCGGGGGAGAAAAGGACGGCGTTAAATTCGCCAATAAGATCTGACAAACGAGGGAGTGATGCATGATTTACAAAAGCTTGTTTTTTGCCTACACGCGGATCATAGGCAATTCGAATTGGAAATGCATGATCTTCACGCATAATTTCCGCTTCAAGTGCAAAATAATCGGCACCCCAATGGAGCACATCGCGATCTTTAGCCCCACGACCCGATTTGGACAGAACCAAAAAGTAGAGTGCTTCTAGTAGATTCGACTTGCCACGGGCATTGTCGGCCCAAATGGCCGTTTTTTCTCGGTCAAACGAGAATTCTGCCTGCTCAAAGTTGCGAAAATTCGTCAACTTCAGTGACGAAACGTACAACGGAACACCTGCTTAATCGTTGAGGCGAAGGGGCATGAGCAAACAAACATAATCTTCTCCGTCTATTTGCTCACCTGGGCGAATGATGCCAGCAGAAACGGCACTGTCCAACTCGAACAACACATCATCTGATTCAATGCGCCGGAGCACATCTTGCAAATAACCAGAATTATAACCAATCATCATTTCATCGGCATCATAATCGACATTGAGGCTTTCGTGTGCTTCTCCACCAATCTCTTGGCTGGTTGCCGACAAGCCCAATTGATTTTTTTTGACATCCAAACGCAATTGGTGAGTTTGTGCACTGGCCA
Source organism: Candidatus Latescibacterota bacterium (assembly GCA_018650745.1). Taxonomy (GTDB): domain Bacteria; phylum Latescibacterota; class UBA2968; order UBA2968; family UBA2968; genus JABIFK01. The sequence continues at coordinate 3,103 of JABIFK010000762.1, forward strand.
AAATAGATACCCGACGCACAGCAGGTAAGAGCAAACTATTGGAAACACGTAAGCGTTTGCCATTGTTTTGGGGAATAACCTGTTCGTAATCGACAAAAGGACCTTCTATGAGCCGCGAGAAAATGTGAATATCCCCCCCAGAATCGCGCAAAACAAACATCACGTGGCTTTGGCCAAATCGGGCATGGCTTAGCTCTGCACCACTTGACATCAATTTAACAAGATGATTTAGTGCCCTGGGCGGCACAATTGCATCCGTTGCCCCATCGGGCAAACCTTTTTGTGCACGAGAATATTTGACCAATCGGTGTCCATCTGTAGCCACCATAGTCATACGCCCCTCTCCCACTTGCCAGAGCACACCATTCAAAACAGGGCGCGTTTCATCACGCGAAACCGCAAACACTGTTTTGGACACCATATCATTTATGACATCACTGTTCGGCGCATCCTCATTGTCTTCCGAAAATTGAATCTCGGGCCCATCAATTTCTTTTGGCAATTCAGGAAAATCTTCGGCAGGCACCGTCATAAGCGCATAAGTACCTTCGGCACCACTTTGACGCTGAATGGTTACACGACCTTCTTCTGCAGTTAATGCAAGGGGTTCTTCGGGCAATTCGCGGATAATTTCTGAAAATTTCCGCGCTGGAACGGTTGTCGCCCCAGGCTCTTCAATAGATGCAGACAAACTGCAGGTAATCGAAATGTCCAGATCTGTGGCACTCATTCGCACAGCGTGACCATCTCGTGCGTCAATTAAGATATTTGACAAGACGGGCAGTGCGGTCTTAGATGGAACTATATCGAGCACTGCCAAGATCCCTTTGAGCAGTTCCTCGCGTTCAATAGCAACTTTCATTGTCTACAAGCCCCCCGTTTAAATGGATCAATGCCAAAACGAGCCATAAAACCAATAAAACAGCACTCAATTTTAACATTGAATAACCTACTCATTATTAATAATGCCACAGACGGTCTAATTTACTTAATTTTTGCCCTTTTGTCAATCTATCAGCCACATCTCATGTGCGAATTTAAGTTATTTAAATACAGTCACTTAGGCTCAGCCCCAAATTACACATAATATCTTTAAGTTTCCCTACCCCAAATGATCCTCCAAAACACCTATCAAACTTGAATTTGTCCACCTTACAATTTGCCTCCCAAAACCCATCACGATGGCTCATTCTAGACCCATTTCGGAACAATTCTCTTCAAGTATAGACAATTCATCCAACCGAATTCTCTTTAAAAAGTCAGCCAGATACCCGCCCTTAGTTACCAAGCTGAAACCAATGGATGCATTTCCCTAATCTGAAAACAGTTTTTTGCTGCAAATCCCTTTCAACACCCCTTTGAATATCGGACTGTTCTCTTCAGTTTTACAACTGATTGTTTTTTAAACACCGGTCTATCTCTTTTTTCCTTCTTCACCCACCCCGGCCTTTCAAGGGTCTATGTGATACTTTAACCCTTTGTGTCCATCTTCTCTTTAGAGTATTCGACTCTCACAATGATCCCTGCTCACCCTTCCCTTCTCTCAAGCTAATAATTGTCCCATCTATGGTCTTGCACACAACACCCATTTCAATATTGGCACAATCCCTCCCTACCCATAACTAAAAATCCACACTCAAAATCAATTTCACATCATCTGTTCACGCCACAAATCACCCCATGTGGATAACAATTTTGGGCACAACAAATCACACATCCACAAATTATTGTAAAATATAAAATTACATATAGTGTGCACACACTGTGCACGGTGTGCATGGTTGTGGAAAACATTGTGGGCACACTGTGGATTCGCAATGTGGAAAACTCATCCACATATCTCGCAGTGGATAACCACAGAGTTTTTCACATGTAATCCACACATAATCCACAATGCCAAATTGGCAGTCGCCGACATAACCTACTTATCTTGAATAAACCTATAGGTTGGCTTTATACTTATCCACATACTTCACAGAGTTATTATTATTATCATGAACATGAATTAGAATTCAATTTTATTTAGAATCACAGTACAAGATGTGAAGAACTCATCCTTTTCTTTGTATAACCACAGAACAAATAAAAAAAGCCAAGCTCTTTACAAGAGCTTGGCTTTACTATTTTTCGACATCTCAGATCTTATCCGATAATTTGATTTTGTAACTGATTTACAAGATCTTCAAACTCAGGATCTTTTGATAACTTTTTTTCGACACTTCTACAAGCATGGATAACTGTTGTATGGTCTCTGTTTCCAAACTGAACACCAATGGCTTTGAGCGGCGCACCTGTCAATGACTTGCTCAAATACATACTGACGTGTCTGGCCGTTGCAACATCTTGCTTCCGTGTTGCTCCTACTAACTTTTCTGTGGAAATTTGGAAGAAATCAGACGCCGCTTTTAAAATTCCTTCGATGCTGACTGTTGTTACGCGTTTTTTGGGTGTTCTCAGGAGGGTTTCTCGGGCGGTTTCAATATTGAGCTCATTGCCCCGTAGTTGGGCATAGGCGACCAATCTTTTTAAAGCCCCCTCAAGTTCTCGAATATTGGTATCAACGTGCTCAGCCAAGTATTGGACCACCTCTTCAGGCAAATTGACATCCAACTCTTCAGCTTTTTGCAAAATAATGGCAACACGTGTATTTAGATCTGGTGCACTGATGTCTGCAACCACGCCCCACTGAAAACGGGAGATCAATCGGTCTTCAAACCCTTTTAAATCTCCTGGGGGACGATCTGAACTCATGATAATCTGTTTGTCATTTTGGTGCAAAGCGTTAAATGTATGTATAAACTCTCGTTGACACCCCTCTGTTTTTACATAAAACTGGATGTCATCTACTAACAGCACGTCCGCTTGTCGATAGATCTTATAGAACTCTGATGTATCTTTTTTATTAACACCCTCGATATAATCCGAGAAGAATTTTTCGGCTGTCACATAGACTACATTTTTTGCAGAACCTGTTTGAATGCAGTGATCTCCAATGGCTTGCAGCAAATGTGTCTTGCCCAAGCCAACACCCCCATAAAGAACCAATGGATTAAAAGCCGTTTGGCCTGGCGATTCTGCAACTGCTTTGGCCACCGAAAATGAGAATTCATTACTTTCGCCAACTACAAAATTATCAAAACGATAGCGTGGATTTAATGGGAAGACAGGTCTGTTTTTGGATGTCTTTGGCGTCTGATCACGTTGTGCGATTTGCTCAGGCTGATGCGTTGGTTCAGGTACATCACTTTTGTCGAAGTGAATGGGCACCTGCTCAATTTGTGGGATATCTTCTTCAGAGGGTTTGGCTTCTTGACTTGCGACAGTAAATGCTAACTTGGGTTGCCAAGCCAGCTCTTCCTGAATGGTCGAGAGAATGAGCCAGGCATAATGCTCCTCAAGCCAGTCTGCAAAGAAAGAATTTGGCACCTCAATTAGCGCTTCTTCTGCTGTTAAGCTGCGTGCAGATATAGGCGCAAACCAAGTTGCGAAACTCTGAGGCTGAATTTTGCCCTGAATAGATAGGAGACACTGACTCCAATGGCCAGTGTTAGTATTTGTCATAGACCCATCCATGCCAAAGACAGCGAGACCGCCTGTGGGGTTTTAGCATGTATGAAGATTATATAAAGTAAGGGGAGCTTTTTCTGTAAACCTGGGGAAAGCTATGCATCCAATTAGAGAGGGGGAAAACAATTCTGATCCAGGGGGAATTAGGAACAGAAACGCTCTAATGCATAAAATGCAACAATATCCGGTCAAAAAGCAGAAAAAAGCATGTTCTCAAATGCGTTCTTTTGGGTGAATCTTATCGAACACAAATCAGATGTGAACAAGCTATAAAAACACCAGAATGAAGTCAAGGTCCTTTTGAATGTAACCATTTTTGATAAAGGTTTGATAAATCTGGTGTTACAGAAAATAAACAACATAATGTATGAAAAAAAAATGCCTACTATATGTAGTGTACAATTTTTAAGTGTGTTGGCAGATGCATGAAAAATCTTGACAAAACAGGCCTGAATCTCTATATTTTTCGAGCTATAAATCATGCAGACCATTGAAAATGTTACATTTAATCCAGACTTAAGGATTTTATTATGAAACGCACATTTCAGCCTTCCAATCGGAAACGCAAAAACAAACATGGTTTCAGACTCCGCATGTCCACGTCTAGTGGTCGCCGGATTATTAATGAGCGTCGTAGAAAAGGCCGTAAGCGTTTGTCACACTAACGGTGGTTAAATAACAATGGGACGACCCAACCTCCGTCTTCGAAGCGAAATCGGCAATATTCGGCAACTGGGTCAGATTTACCGTGGGCGTTGGGTTCATGTTCGGATGGGAAAATCTGAGCAGGATCAAACGCTCATTTCTGTTCGGAGGAAATTTGGCAATGCTGTTTTTCGGAACCGTATCCGCCGACAGATCCGCTCTATTTGCCAAGAGATTATCCCACAGGGTCATCCCAACCGTTTGTTAATCATCGCAGTGGGTGACCGTTCTCGTGGTGTTTCATTTGCAGACTTGCGTGCAGACCTTCACAACGCTTTTTCTGATCTCCAGCTCATTTGATTCCTGCCTTACTATCCCACACGATTCATCCTCTTTCGTTTTATCTCTTTTTTTAACACTCTATTATATAATCAGAAGGAAATATCATGGACAGACGTACCGTTCTGGCCTTTGCACTTATTGGTCTCATTCTCGTGCTTATGCCATATTACATGCGGTGGATTTACGGCGATTCCTATGAAGAGTCACAATTCGTCACTGATGATGTTCAAACTCTGCCTCCTGATATCCCTTCTTCGCAAAATAGACAAACGGATCCCACGCGTTCTTCAGAACTCAAGGCTGCTCCTCAAATTGACAACACCGCATCATCTTCGGATCAGACACTGCCGGTTGCCAATCTCAGCTTCGAACCCAAAGACATTGTTGTTGATACCGAACGCTTTCAAGCAACGATTTCTACCAAAGGCGGATTGATTACTAGTTGGAAACTTAAGACCTATTTGACTCGGTCTGGTGAATGGCTAGAGCTCATATCTGATGGTGGACATGGGTTAGGCACTTCCATTCAGGATTTCTCTCTAGATAACCTTGAGTTCCGAACATCTGATACACGTCTTGAATTACTTGGAGACCGCCAAGAAGAATTGGTCCTGCGGGCAAACAGCTCTCACGGTGTTGTTGAAAAGCGGATGCGTTTCCAAGGTAATCGGTATCATATTCAACTTTCTGTATCCGTTGACAACTTGCCTCGCGATGCTGACCTCAGTGTTCAATGGAAAGGTTCTTTGGCAGACACAGAAGAAACTGCTGGTGAAGCCGGTGGGTTCTACGCAACCAATTATGAGCAAGTCGTTACCTATGCTGGTGGAGAAGTTGAGATTTGGGACTTTGATCGTATTCAAGATGTCGAAGAACCTCCCAGCGGCCAAATCACCTGGGTTGGAATTCGGAACAAATATTTTTTATCTGCATTGATTCCCTCCGAAGGACGTTATGTTTTGAAGCTGGATGCTGAATCTGTGACCACCCCCCTCGGCAGCACACATCCTAATTTTAACGTTGACCTTGTTTCTGACAATCCTGAGAATGTCATGAATCTCGATCTTTATATTGGTCCTATTTCCTATACCGACTTGCGCAGTCAAAATGAATCGCTTGATGGCAATGTTCGTGAACTGGACTTAGATGAATTTGTTGACTACGGACCTTCTTTTTTACGCACCATACTCAAACCTGTTACCATTCTCATTGTTCAACTGTTTTTGGCGATCCACCAACTTGTCCCCAATTACGGTGTTGTTATCATTTTGTTCTCGCTTATCGTTAAGATCGTCGTCTTCCCTCTTACCCACAAGAGTTTGGAATCTGCTGCTAAGATGCAACAACTCCAGCCCAAGATCGCTGAACTCAAAGAGAAAATCAAAGATTCTCAAAAAATGAATCAAGCAATGATGAAACTATATAAGGATGAAAAGATCAACCCCCTGGGTGGGTGTTTGCCTATGGTGCTTCAGATGCCGATTCTTTTCTCTCTTTTCTCTCTTTTTCGTGGGACAATAGAACTACGGCATGCTGACTTTGTTTGGTGGATTACAGATCTTTCACAACCTGATACCTTGATGATCGCTGGATTTGGGTTGCATGTCTTACCTTTGTTGATGGGTATCTCCATGTTCATTCAGCAGAAGATGACAATGAAAGATCCCAAACAGGCTGCGCTTGTCTACATTATGCCCGTTTTCCTGACCTACATATTTTGGACAATGTCATCAGGTTTGGTATTCTATTACACGCTTTACAATGTCTCCACGCTTGCTCAACAGATTATTATGGAGCGAACCAAAACGCTCTTGGCAGCTAAATAGGACACCGCGCAATGATGCGCTCATCTGATACGGACACAATTGTTGCAATTGCCACTGCACCCGGTGAAGGTGCTATTGGCATTGTTCGTTTGAGTGGGCCCCAAGCGATCTTCCTTTCTGATCAATGTTATCGTGGTCGTATTCGTTTACAAGACGCAACACCCCGCACACTTTCTTATGGGCATTTTATTTCTTCTGGCCAGGACCTCGACGAGGTCCTGGCCTCTGTTATGTACGCACCCAACTCATACACAGGTGAAGACACTGTCGAATTCAACTGCCACGGCGGGCCTTTTCTTTTACGCCGTGTTGTTGAATCCCTTGTTATCCTGGGTGCTCGTGTGGCGCTTCCTGGGGAATTCACCAAACGTGCTTTTCTAAATGGAAAATTGGACCTCTCCCAAGCTCAAGCTGTTGCTGATATGATAGCAGCGCCTTCTGAACTGAGTCTCCAATCTGCCTACTTCCAACTCCGCGGAGGTCTCAAAAAACGTTTTAACACGATGTCTGAAAGTTTGCTGCAAGTAGCCATGCTCCTAGAGGCCGGTTTAGATTTTTCTGAAGACGTTCAAATTGATATCGATCGCGTTCGGATATCCCTTCAACACACACTATCCGAAATCGAACTGTTGGTCTCCTCTTATCACCAAGGCAAACTCATTCGGGAGGGTGTTCTTGTTGCTCTTGTTGGCAAACCCAATGTTGGCAAATCCAGTTTGATGAACAGGCTTCTTGAAGAGGACCGTGCCATTGTCACTGATATTCCTGGGACCACGCGTGATACCATTGAGGAAGCTATTGACCTTGAAGGTATCCGTGCTACGCTCGTTGACACTGCGGGTATACGTGAAACAACGGACCCCGTTGAGCGTGAAGGTGCACGTCGATCACGGCAGTTTATTGAACGCGCCGATCTTGTGTTGTTTATCGTTGACGGTTCTCTCCCACCCTCACCTGATGACGAGGTCCTTTTAACCCGTTCTGACCTGAGTGCTGGGTTCTTGGTTCTCAATAAATCGGATCTCAATATTCATTCTGACTGGAACACTTTTTTGTCTGCCAAAAGAATCGTTATATCTGCGCTTGATGGCTCCGGCATACCAAATCTTCGTCAGTGTATCCGAGAAAGGCTCATTGGTCAAACCGTTCTCTCTACCGAGATCATTACTCAAGAACGTCAGATGCTTGCATTGAAACAAGGACAAGATGGCTTGCTTCATGCTCTTGAGAGCCTTGAGCTTGGCAACCCTGGTGAGCTTATCGCAATGGATGTTCGCATTGCTTTGGATGCGCTTTCGGATATAATTGGGGAAACCACTGCTGACGATGTTCTTGATCAGATCTTTTCCACCTTTTGTATTGGCAAGTAGAGTGTTTCACGCGAAACATCGACAAGGGTCGGTATTACTGGCTGAGTTAATTTGAAAACATGTTTCACGTGAAACATTGTGATTGGGGCATTCGTTGTGAATGCCTTTTTTTTGTGTCCAAGTTCTTCAGATAATCATATGTTGAGCAGATATGATACGTCTCCCTTGTATTATTGCAGTGAGGCCAACCACCCCGCCTAAACTGGGTTGTTCGAGGGTAACAGAGGATTAACTAGACTTCGATTAGCCTTTGGCTCTGATCACCGGATTTCTGGTAGTTGAACTGGAGTTGATTCGAGGGTTTGCATGTTGTATCTTCAATGTGGGGTTGTTCGCCCGACAGACGTGTCTATTGTTCAACTTGCCCGTTCACATAGGATTTAAGTAACAAGACAGTTGATGACACTTGCCAGAACAACGCTTCAGGATCTACCGCCCACCCAGGTTTCCGTGATGCTGGCTGAATGCGGTCGGTTGAAGAACGCCGGGGTGAAAAGCATTTCAATTGATCAGTTGCGTGAAACGGACAGTTCTTGTATTGCTGTTCTGACTCTGTTCTACTCCTCGGGCGTTCTGGACATGATTCCCGCTCACCTGTTTGTCAAATCAGCAGAATGGCACGGGACAAAGCATGCTTTGGAAGTCGACTTTTATCAACCTGTGGGACCCTTGATCCTGGATGGTATTCTACTTGAGTGTTATGGTTTTCGTTCTTCGGTAGATTCTGGGATATATTGTATTTTATTGGAAGATAAATCTCAGACGCATATCTTGAGTCCTAACCTGGACGATATCGGTTGGTACAAGAGTGAATATGAGTCTAAAATTGTAGGACAACTCGTAGACGGTTTCGCTGATGTTCACAGCTTGTTTTGGGGTGTTCGCGGTGTGGAACTCGGTAACTCGACGCCTGATGAGCTCTTGCTGGACGAAGAGATGATACGCGGTGAATCAACCTTTACTTCTTCTGAAGTCAGTCTCTTTCTTGACCGGTTTGGCGATAGATTGGGCAGCAAATTTCACAACATATTTCGCGAAGTCAGTGAAGTCTATCCAGACCTTATTGTTGACAGAATCATGGATCGGTCAAATCTAACCCTCACACATCGAGATCCTCACCCCGGCACTGTTTTGGTACCTAAGCTGCCTGAGAAAAATCGCGCCGTTATTGTTGACTGGGCTAATTGTTGCCGAGGAGTCGGTGTGCATGATTTGGCAACACATATCCCCCTATTGGCACCGAACTGTCCGCAATGCAATGGAAGTGGATCTCTTGCGCAGATATCACGACAGGCTTTGCTCGTCCGGTGTGAGTGACTACGATTGGGATCAGTGTTGGTATGACTACCGTCTTGGTGCCATTGGGTGGTTAAATCGACGAATAAAGCACTCCCCATTTGGCTGTGCTGTTGGGTTGCTGATCAGTGATAACTGTATCAACGCATTTGATGACTTGGGCTGTGAGGGTCTACTCCCTGCTTAATCCTGGATGGTGCTCCAGCAAACCTATATTGATTTCTGCACTTTTCACTCTCATTTGTTTTTCTGCTAGTAATGATTTGCACGCACTCTAACTTGGAACATGTCGCTGACTCTCGGATGTTTTTAGTTGTATCTGTTTAGTTGATGGCTGGTTTGGTATATGGGCACCTTTTTCAAGCAGGATTGATGTTGGACAGGTGGCCTGTTGCATACTTGGTTTTACCAATTGTTGCATGGACTACTCATATTTAAGGATGTGTATGATTACAGGATTCGAGACTGTTGTTCAAAAGGCTTTTGGCGTTCAGTTGACCCCGAAGCAAGTGCGGAACCTCACTGGATATGTTTCGCTCTTGAGGGACTGGTCTGTGCGTGTTCGACTCATCTCAAAAGGTGACCGTGACTCGATTTGGGAGAGACACATTATTGATTGTTTGGCTGCTGTACCCTCATTGCCATCAACTGGGACACTCTTGGATTTTGGATCTGGTGCTGGTTTGCCTGGAATCCCACTTGCGATTGTGCTGCCCCAAATCCAAGTTCATCTCCTCGAACCAGCGCGAATGAAGGCTCTGTTCTTGAACCAAGTTGTCAAAGACTTAGGCCTCAGCAATGTTACAGTTTTGCGTGCCCGCTCAGAAGAACTCATTCAGGATGGTGATTTCCGCGAGAAGTACGAATACATTATTGCTCGAGCAGTATCTGCTCTCCCCAATCTTTGGAATATGGCAAGCCCTCTTTTGTCTCCCTCTGGTGAGTTGGTCGCGCTCAAAGGTCCAAACGTTGATGAAGAATTGATCGGTTTGCCTCAAGAAGATCTCCACCGTGATATACGATCTTACACTTTGCCTTTGGCCCACAGAGAAAGAACATTGGTGACTTTGCGCCATGTTTCACGTGAAACATTTTGATGATGTTTAGGATTTTAAATAATATCAAGTATTAAATTATATTTAAATTATTGTTTTTAAGTGATTTGGGAGTGTTTTTGGAAAATTGCTTCTGGAGGGCGGAAATGCGTTGGTGAGGGTAATTGGGTGGGAAAGGTGTGAAAAGCGCCTAAAACGAGAATATGGACGTTAGAAGGGGATTTGAAGAATAAAGCATAAAAAATGGCCAGCTCATCATAATGAGCTGGCCATTTTCTTGTGTGGGACGATAAAAAAGTATGACCGGTTAGATTTCTCCCAGGAAAGTCTTGGCAGTGGTGATCAGAACCTGGAGTTGCTGAGGGTTCATTTTGCTCGCGAGTTGAATGAGTTCTGGAATGTTCTGGTTAGACATCTGGCCACCCTGTTCGAGCGCATCTCGCCAAGACTTGTTCTTGAGTGCCCGGCGAATGTTGGGGCTTTGAAGTGCTTTGGCGGTGTTGGCATCGAGAAACTTTTTTTCTAAGACTTGGCTGATGACAGGGTCTGTCATCAATTTTTCCATTTGGGTGAAGAGTTGTTGGGCTTCTTTGGTTTGTGTTCGCTCTTTGTAAGCAGATATAAGTAGTTTACGTGGGTCAAGGTCCAGTGCTTCTGCAAGAAGCAGGCTGCGCTCATCAGAGGGCACGCGCTCCCCTTTCTCAATTTGACCTATGTATGTGCCCCAAACACCAATAGCTTCACCGAGGGAGGCCTGACTGAAACGACTGCCTCGTGCCTTCTTAATTGTTTCACCAAACCGCATAAACCCCTCCCACAATGTGCTTTGAAATTGAAAAATCTGCATTTTAATATGATTTGAAAAGATGAAACAAGCAAGCTAAATTCTTGAAAAACATGCATGTTACATGGAAAACATTTCCACTTGACAACACACACTTGGGAGCGTATATTTTGGTCACGCTCTCTAGCGCTCCCCACGTAGAGAGCGTTGCACACAAACTAGTGTGTGTTTGTTTGGGCCGTAAGGCCCATAAAAATAAGGAGAAACGCTATTCGGTTCAACCTATTTTTATCCGAATTTACGTTCTCTTTGTTGGTGGGGAGGGTAAACTGATCTTGCTCTGATTCCCCTTTCTCCCCAGATCGTTAGGGCTTACCCTCCCCATATTTTTTCTCCCAAGTTGTATTCCCCCATGCTTTTCTCTTTTGTTTGTGGCAACAGGCTCTTACGGTCTTAAATCCCGTATTGCTATATAGGTTTATATGTCTGTCGCCTATCAAAGGATGTTGTACATCTGATTGGTTTAACAAAGATAGAAAGCTGAGTGCTTCACTTTCTGCTGTTTATATAGTCCCAAATCATAACGAGGCAAAATTCATGGCATTGGATGCGAGTGATCTCAATGTGCTGCGCGAAGCCATTCGTGAGAGTATGGATGCGGCTCAAGAAAAGATCCAACAAACGGTATTTTCTCAGCTTGAGGATTCCCAAGAAAAAATGGCACAGATGATTGCACGACAATTTGTGGAATTAAAGACAGAAGTTCAGGATGTGCAGGTGACGGCTCGTAAGGTAGGTACGCGTCAGGCGCAAGTTGAGGCTGATTTGGCGGAGGTTGGTCGCAATAGCGAATTGATCAAACGGCGTCTATCAGACTTACATGATGATTTGGGCACTGGAGACCGGGTCATTCAAGAGCGCGAAATGGCGCTACGCATCGATCATCTCGAACGTGAAGTGGGTGAATTGCGAAACAGACTGTCGGCTGTTTGATGACAATTATTTAGAAGTTTTAAACAAAGAAAGCCCCCTGAAAAATAACTCAGGGGGCTTTCTTTGTTTAAAAAGATGATGGGATGGTTAATCTGATACCACAGGGTTTTCGAGGCGCCCAATACCATCAATTTCGCAAACGACCACATCACCCTCTTTAAGCCATACTTGAGGCGTGCGACCCATGCCCACACCTGAGGGGGTGCCAGTAAAGATAATGTCACCGGGTGTGAGAGTGAATACGTGAGAAAGATAAGTGATCAATGTTTGGACATTGAAGATGAGCTGGCAGGTATTGGACTCTTGTACTGTCTCGCCGTTCAAGATACAGCGAATATCAAGATTGCCGGGATCGGCAATTTCGTCTGACGTTACCAAATCGGGACCAAGGGGTGCAAATGTGTCGAAGGTTTTACCCATCATCCACTGGCCACCTGGTTTCTGAAGTTGGTAGTCTCGAGCACTGACATCATGACCCACCGTATAACCAGCTACGTGAGAAAGTGCGTCGGCTTCTGAAATGTTGCGACCTGATTTGCCAATGACAACAACAAGCTCAACTTCATAGTCTACTTCATTGCTCACTGAAGGGGCGACAATTTTGTCTCCTGGATCGATGATGCAAGAGGCATACTTGGAAAAAACGACTGGTTCTGGTGGCACATCCATGCCGCTTTCCTTGGCGTGATCGGCATAATTGAGGCCGATGCATACGACCTTCTCTGGGTTGTTGATTGGCGCGCAGATTTTCACATCGGCAGCAGGGATTGTATGCTCCCCTTTGTCAGCGGCAGACTTTGCACTGCTAAGGGCGCTTTCGCCTGCTGCGAGAAAATCACGCATATTGGTGGGTAAAGAGGCATCGGCTTGGCTTAAGTCGACGATGGCGTCTCCGGTACGAACACCCAAACGGCGTGAGCCGCCATGTTCAAAAGTAACCAGTCGCATAGGGTTTCCTTATTTGGATAGAGTGAAGGAAATGAAACTGCAGTGAACGGATTGAATAATACAGTCTGTTATTTGATGTACTTAGGCTTTGGGACCCGTCATATTCTCTGGGCGGACAAATTTGTCGAAATCATCAGCAGTTAAAAGCTCTAGTGCAACAGCGGCTTCTTTGAGCGTGGTGTTGTCTGTAAAAGCTTTTTTGGCAACTTTGGCAGCATTATCATATCCAATATGTGGATTGAGTGCGGTAACCAACATAAGAGATTCGTTGAGATAGCGTTCAATGTTGTCTCGATTGGGTTCAATGCCTGTGGCACAGTGTTCATCAAACATTTGGCAAGCATCAGATAAGAGACGAATCGAGTGTAGCAAATTATGGATCATTAATGGTTTGAAAACATTGAGCTCAAAGTTACCAGATGCTCCGCCAACAGCAATGGCAGCATCATTGCCAATGACTTGGGCAGCAACCATTGTCATGGCTTCGCATTGGGTTGGATTTACTTTGCCAGGCATGATAGAACTGCCAGGTTCGTTTGCCGGTATGCTAATTTCGCCGATGCCACAACGAGGACCTGAAGCCAACCATCGAACGTCATTGGCAAGTTTCATAAGGGAGCATGCCACTGTTTTGAGTGTGCCACTTGCTTGAACGATTGCATCGTGTGCCGCCAAAGACTCAAACTTGTTTGGCGCTGTTACAAAAGGCAAACCCGTGAGTTCTGCAATGCGTTCGGCTGAACGTTGGGCAAATTCAGGATGTGTGTTAAGTCCTGTTCCTACAGCAGTTCCACCCAGTGCGAGTTCATAAATCTGAGGCAAGCAGGCTTCGATGCGACCTAAACCATTGCTCAATTGTGTCACATAACCCGAGAACTCCTGCTCCAGCGTAATTGGCGTGGCGTCCATAAGGTGCGTTCGGCCAATTTTGATAATGTCTGTAAACGATTTGGCTTTGTTTTTGAGCGTATCTCTAAGTTGTGTGACCATTGGGAGCAGGCGACGATTGATCTCTTCGGCTGCTGCGATGTGCATGCCTGTTGGAAAAGTATCGTTTGATGATTGCCCCATATTTACATGGTCGTTGGGATGGATGGGATCTTTGCTGCCCATCTCCCCCCCTGCCAGCTCGATTGCGCGATTTGATATGACCTCATTCGAGTTCATGTTGGTTTGCGTGCCGCTCCCTGTTTGCCAAACACGTAAAGGAAAATGATCGTCAAGTTTCCCTTCAATGACTTCATCTGCTGCTTGAGAGATCAAGTTGGCCTTGTCTTCTGGTAATTTACCCAAATCTTGATTGACCAGTGCCGCGGCTTTTTTAAGGATACCCAATGCACGAATCAATTCGCGTGGCATCGTATCGTTGCCGATGTCAAAGTGGATCAGAGAACGTGCGGTTTGTGCGCCATAATAACGATCTGAGGGGACTTGGATGTCACCCATACTGTCCGATTCGACCCGGTAAGCCATAAATGTTTCTCCAAAATAGGGAAAGTGATTTTCAATTCGAGCACAAAAAATAAAGTGTGCAGGTGTGAAGGTGTCAAGAAAATTCGAGAAAATGAGGGTGTTTGGTTTTTAACATAAGAAAGCCTCATCTCTGCCAGAAGGATGGGGACCCCTGGCGGAAATGAGGCGGCGCACGAATGCGCTGGGGGAGTTTGGGGGAATGTGTGCCAATGAAGGCACTGGGAGAA
>JABIFK010000022.1 GCA_018650745.1 Candidatus Latescibacterota bacterium
CGAGGCCCTTACACATGGCACAGCCGCGTGGACAGGTGATCATCACAGACGCTCACTGTTGTATAAATATTGCGTCTCACAAACCGCGTGGAAAGCAGACCGCGTAGCCGAACCCACAAACACAGAACTCACACCCCGTCAAAAAATACTCTTCAGATCACCCGGAGAACCCTACTTACATTTCCCATCGCTTTTTGAAGAAACGGAATAGCTCATGGACACATCAAATAAAATCGCTATTATAACAGGTGCTGGAACCGGCATTGGCAAACAAACAACACTTGCATTCTTACACGCAGGATATTGCGTTGTTTTGGCAGGCCGCCGTGAAGAACCCTTACAAGAAACGGTTGCCGAAGCAAATGTAGAAGCCTCCAAAACCCTTATCATCCCCACCGATGTCAGTGACCAATCATCCGTCCAAAATCTTTTTTCTGAAACTGCAAAAGCATATGGACGTCTCGATGTGCTCTTCAACAATGCAGGTTTTGGTGCACCAGGCGTATTACTTGAAGACTTACCCCTTAAAAAATGGCAAGACGTTGTAAATACCAATCTCACAGGCACATTTTTATGCACGCAAGAAGCATTCAAAATAATGAAAAAACAAGACCCAATGGGTGGGCGCATCATCAACAACGGCTCAGTCTCTGCCCATGTGCCACGTCCAAATTCGGCGCCTTACACAGCCACCAAACACGCCATTACAGGACTCACCAAATCAACCTCCCTCGATGGCCGAAAGTACGACATTGCGTGTGGTCAAATTGACATTGGCAATGCCATCACCAAAATGTCCGATGGGCTTGGCAACGGTGCGCTCCAACCCACGGGCGACACAGTGGTAGAGCCAAGAATGCATGCCGACAACGTCGCACAAGCCGTGTTCTACATGGCCAGTCTACCCTTAGACGCCAATGTGCCATTCCTCACCATCACCGCCACAAAAATGCCCTATATAGGCAGAGGTTAATCGCATCCAAAAGCAAGACTCAGTTTATATCATGATATTGTTGAAATAGCCTGATAAGGGTTTGATTGGGTTTTGATCTTTAGTCCGAAGGATTTTGCAATTGTAGCGATGGAATTCATTCCATCGCGGTTTCGATGCGATTACCCATTTATTTTTTAGTCTCAATAATATAAAATGCCGTACGGATTTCATCTGTTCGGCGTTTTTATGTTTGGCATCCAATCATCCAGCAATACGACATTCCTTTACAACCGCCAATAGTTTCTCATAACCTTCTATTGTTTTTTCCAGATCAGCCTCATTGTGTACCGCAGATATAACACCGCCCGGCCAAGATACAATGTCAATCCCTTCAGCCATCAAACCACAACGAATTTGATGCATCAAACTAACAGGTACGCTGCCTTTAAAAACGGTATATGGAACCCGGCCTGCCGCAATATCCTCAAGGTCGAATGTTTGATCTTTGGACAACGGCAGAATATGAAAACCTGAGAATTCGCCGTATACAAGCCAATTCACACCTTGTTTTTGTGCAACCTCATTCATGCCAGCGCGCAAGTCTTCGCCATACCGGTTGGCCTTATCAATAAGTTCACCATCGGCAATGAGCCTCAAGGTCGTTAGCCCAGCACATGCAGAAATGGGGTTGGCATTAAACGTGCCCTGATGGGGTACACGATGCGCAGTGTTCCATTTGGGGTCCTCTCGAAACGTCATCATATCCATAATATCTGAACGCCCAGTAACAGCTCCACCCGGAAAACCACCAGCGATAATTTTGGCAAACAAAGCCAAGTCGGGTGTCACACCATAATGCGCTTGAGCGCCGCCCGGTGCCACACGAAACCCAGTAATCACTTCATCAAAAATCAGCAACACGCCCAGTTCTCTTGTAAGAGCACGCAGTTCCCGAAGGAAATCACCAGAGGTAGGCACCCGGCCAAAGCTGGCCCCAGTCGGTTCTATAATCACAGCAGCAACATCATCTCGCGAGGCCAATATATCTTTAACCTGATCTATATTATTGGGGTCGCATAAAAGCGTATTGTCAACCATATCTTGTGTAATACCAGCAGGTGGCGTACCATCAAAACCCGCACCCCCAGCAAAAGCCACCTGATCATGCCATCCATGAAAATTGGTCGTAAACCGAAGAATTTTTGGACGCCCCGTATAGGCCCGAGCAAGGCGTAGAATAAGCAAACTGGATTCTGTACCAGAACCTGTAAACCGCACTTTTTCAGCACAAGGCACCATTTGTATCATTTGTTCCGCCCACTCCAACTCCAATTCATGCGAAGCACCATAATGTGTGCCTTTGCTCAATTGTTCTTGAACCGCTTCAACAACTGCCGGGTGGTTGTGCCCAAGCAACAACGCACCGTGCCCGCCAAAATAATCGACATATTCTCGCCCATCCACATCCCACTTATGCGATCCGTCTGCCCGATCGACCGAAAGAGGATACGGGTGCAAATAACGAGAATCGTGTGTCACACCACTGGGAAATAATTCTAGACTACGCTGATACAAAGCGCGCGACTTTGGCGTTTTTTCGATATAGGCCTCTACAACCGGTGTAATCTGATCGCTCATTTTTTGTTCCCTTTTTAGATTTAAAAATATCTCCAATCAGGTGTATTTTATCTGCCAACAAGATATAACCGTCTCACCAACATCACAATGAGTTATTGTTGCCAAAGACTTTCATGTCAGTGCAATAAAAAAGGCGGTTCTGCCTGTTGCAGAACCGCCCGCTTATTTTATAGAAAAATTGGAACATGAGGTATATATGAGTAAGATTACTCGATCAGCATATCACGCGTTAACGACTACCAACAAGGTCATTCTCTAAGATCACGTCATTTTCCTCAAGAACTGTGCGTAAATATGAATAAGGTAATGTCCGCACACCACATCCTCTATCAGCACACAAAGCAGCTGCAGTTCCCGCGGCCTGCCCCTGCCCCATACAACACACCGTGTTGCGCGTAGACATATGCGCGTCGTGATTCGACGTAATGAGCATCCCTGCAACAAGCAAATTATCCAGACCCACCGGCAACAATGCCCGATACGGTATGCCATAGGTCCCACCATCTTTAATCTGCAAACGTGGCGCATTATCATGAAACCCATAGGCCATAACATCATCATCAAAATGCCGACCATTCAAAACATCATCAATTGTGATATCATAGTCACAAGTAACCAAGCGCCCCCGCCGAATACAAAGTGAGGGACTTGATCGCGCAATAAACGCCTTTTCACAACCCGGAACATACTTACGAAACAAGTCGATTGCCTTGGCCTGACGTTTTCGCAATTCCAATTCTGCTTTGGCTGCTTCATTTCGATTAATGGGGCTCACTGGCATTTTGTAATTCAATTTTACAAACATAAAATAATCGTCATGAACCGTCGTAATCACCGACGCCATGCCAATCTCGCGACTCCCTGCCCGAAATTCATCCGGCAATTTTTTAGAAATCGCTTGTAATCGCACAATTTGTCTTTCCTTGCCGCTTCGCCATCCTTCAGCATAATGGGCAACAGCGCCGTTTGATTCCAAAAACGCGTGGTACTGCTCAACATCGACGCCACCAACACCAATACTGTTGGCTACAGGATAGTCATTGGGTTCAGAAAATTGGGCACCCGCATGGGCAGCCAAATCACCATAACCCGAGGTATCTATATACGCATTGGCATAAATAACTTCATGCCCCGAATGGCTTTCGGCTGTCACACCTTTAATCCATCCCTCCTCTTTCACCACCCCTGTCAGCAACGTATTCACATGAACCAGAACACCTGCTTCATCAAGCATCTCAAAAACGACGCGTTTGTAAATTTCTGTATCAATTGCCGTGCAAACCGAATCGTAATCATATCCTAAGAGCATTTCCGCATGCCCCGATGTGCCACCTGCGTCAGCCAAACGGTCTACAATTTCTTGTGGAATTCCCTTCACAACCTGCCGTTTTTCTACCCCAGGAAATGCCTTCCACAAATTGTAAAAACTCTTCTCTAACTTTAGAGTATTCTAATTCTTGAGTGACAACAGCTTCTTGTGATGCCTCAAGCTGGTCAAAAGCTGTTTTTAATTCATAAGTCTTATTTGCAGATTCATCA
>JABIFK010000021.1 GCA_018650745.1 Candidatus Latescibacterota bacterium
AAAAGCAAACCATCCACATCTTTTGCAATCAACGCTCTCAATGGGATATCATAAGGTTGTGATCTGTGTGGTTTTGCTTCAACGCCCTTGGTCTTATCTGGGTTTGTTGAATGCACGTCAATACCGAAAGTAACGTAACAAATTGCATCTTCGTGTCTGACACCGTCTCTTAAATCTTCTGCAGACACCTCATAATGCCCGTGAATACGCCGGCCTTCTCGCACACCAATCTGTGCGCCCGTTGCCACAATCTGTAAATCTTTCCAAATACCACCCAAAGACCGTAATGCACGCACCAACGTGTGCACCTCTGTGCGCGCCTCAATCGTTGCCTTGGTAATAGCCTCGGCATCATTGGCATACACACCATATTGGTGATTGGCCATCATTGCAAACAAATCATCACGCACCCTAAAAATAGTCGGCCCAGCATAAGACGGTGGCACGCCTGCACGCTCCATTTCGGCATACAATCGCTTTTTCGGCTCAGACATCGAACCGCCCACAAAAGATTCAATCTCGTCAAATTGCACACCCGTAATCCACGCCATCAAACTCATCGGTTGAACCGCACCATTTTCTGGGCTGCCCATATCAAAACCACATCCGGCCAGCGCACCCAAATCACCATCGCCCGTAGCATCTACAAAGACCTTAGCGGCCCACGCCTCACGCCCAGATTTTGACTCGGTAACCACCACCGACAAATGATTTTCAGCGTCTCTGGCAGCAGCCACCACACGTGTGTGTAATCGCACATCCACACCCGCTTCAACGCACATTTCCTCCAACAACAATTTCATCGCCTCAACATCATAAGCATAATTCTTTCCATCCGGCACGCGTGTTGCCCGCGCACCCCGTCGTTCCAACTCACCCGTAATCTCTTCCATAATACCGGGTTTGCCTGCTGAATCAATAACCCAACTCAACGCACCCGCCGTCCACACGCCACCCAAACACCCGTGCACTTCAATTAACCTCGTTTTGGCGCCCGTGCGTGCAGCCGCAATAGCCGCACAGATTCCCGCAGGCCCAGATCCACAAACCACCACATCGGTATCTTCAACAACAGGCACATCGCGTTCAGATTCATGAAATGTAGACATCGTCTTCTCCTTTTATTCTGCCAACTTTTTTGCCGCGTCTAAAATCACGCGTTCTTCATCTTTATAAGGTGCCGGATCACCGTAATACGGATAGGCGTTGGGTTCATAACCCCCTTCGTCATATTGCCGTTCGGTGCACAAGTACCCAATTTCGTCATTGGCATATCCCACAGGCCACAGATCCTCTACACCCAACAAATCGCGCACGTCTTTTTCAATGGCGTGACCAATCTCCTGCACAGGTTCACCGGGAATAGATACAAGCCCAATGGGCCCAATATTCAATCGCTGCATTTCTGTCGCTCGGCTTTCGGGAATGCCATCCCCGTCCAGCAAATCCAACACACTTTTTGCCCAAGGCCCAGTCATTAACCGTCCTCGGTCGCTCTCGTCAGCCGCCCATTCCTGTAATTGTTCGCGGGACATCGGTTCACCATAGGGCATCTCCACATCCAACACCTTAGACGAAAGCCCCGCTACCTTGCGTGTTTGCAACCAGTTTGACACACGGCACACCTCGCGGCCCAATGCATCACCGCAGGCATCTAACTGTTCTTTGGTCGCAGATGTAAATCCACCATCTTCAGTCAAAATTGCGGGGCGTATATTGCCAAAACAACCGGCCAAATAGAGCGCTTTGCAATTCAACTCACGCTCAATGTGTGCCCGTGCAATGCCTGGGTAATCATATGAAAGAAACCCCTTCGACCCATTAAACGTGGTAGGATGACACGAATAATGGAACAACACAGCCAACGTACCGGAAGATCCGTCAACACGCAACACACGCACACGCCGATCCACCAACATCCCATAATTGGCCATCATACTGTCCGTACCAGGCAACGGACGGCGACTGATATTAAAATCTGTTGAACCACACCCCAGCCCAATAGTCACATCTTCTAAACCATCAACGGCCTCTTGTACACATTGAGCCGACACATCTACGATCTTTTGCAAATAATTCGCATCAGGAGTCATCCCCAAACAGGGCAACACCGGAGGGCCACAATGGGTGTGGCTGCAAGCCACCATCACGGACTCTGCTGGAATATGATCAGACAATGCCGCTCGAATGCGCTGTGTGAGTGCCAAGGGCACACCAATCACATCCAGCGTCATAACGGCCGACCGCGTGCCATCGTCATCAAATACAACAGCCCGCACTTCTATAGGATACATCACAGAATGAGAGGCATTGGTGCTCCAATGTCCCTGTAAGATCATACCTGGCTCTGGCGTAATATCACCCGAAGCAACTCCGCACCGCATCCACAACTCCTTTCAAATCATTTCATAAATCAATCACGAAATCGTTTCACACCGTCATAAAGTCACACCAATATCACTTACTTTTGACGCACAAACTTCTGTAACTGTGCATCTACCTGCACCTGAGAAACATACAGATCGCCGCGCGAATCCAACCAAATACCGTGTGGACATTTCTTAAACTCACCCGGTTTATCACTTTCCACCCCTCTGCCCCATTCGGTCAACTTATCGCCACCCGTGGTCCAAATACTCACACGTTGTTCCAGCTCTGCAATGTAGACCACCCCAGCCTCATCATCAATATAAATGGTATCGGGTTGGTGCAACCCAGTCCATTCGCCCTGATAATTACCTTCCGTATCAAAAAACTGAATCCGATTGTTTTCCCTGTCCAACACCCACAGCTTATCTTCTTTATCAATGCGCACACAATGCACCAAATTAAATTGTCCAGGTCCAGTGCCAGGTTCGCCCCAAGATTTAATCAATTCGCCATCGGGCGTGTACTTATGCACGCGTGCATTGTCGTAGCCATCTGTAATGTACATAAATCCTTGTGAATCAAATGCCACATCTGTTGGCAATCGAAATGGATCCCCCGGTTCGCCCATTTGATGCGGCGTGCCCACAGTCATCAACAATTCACCATCAGAAGTAAACTTGTGCATACAATGGGTTTCGCGCTCAACGCAATACACATGATCTTGGGCATCAATATAAATACCGTGGGAATCTTCCAAAATATCCTCCCCCCACGCCTTCACAAAGTTGCCATCACGATCAAACACAACCATAGGGTGTTCACTGCGGCTATACACATAAACCTGATCTTTAGAATCGACAGCCACTGCCGGAATCCACCCAAAAGACCACCCATCAGGCAATGTCCACCAGTTTTCTTGCACTTCAAACGTATAATCCCCATCTCCATAAATCATAACTCACTCCTTAAATAATCGGTTAAGAGGCAAAAAACGCTACATATCACACCCTTTTTACTTTCTGCCCCCTAATATATATCCCTCATGTCAATACACAACCCAATTTCACAGACACAAAAAAACCCCCGGCAAATAAACCGAAGGTTCGTATTAAGAGAATACTCAAATTAACAAAATCACACCAAGCACTTTACGCCTCAGCTTTTAAACCCGCACGCTCTGCCATTTGAGAGGCAACCGATTTCACGCCCGACGTTGAAGATTGTGCAGATTTTTTGGGTTGCTGTTGCGGCTCTTTTACCGGCGTTGCGTCAAGCTCACCATTTTTATCCATCTCTGCCAAAGCAACTTGCACCGCCTTAACCAACGCATCATTACTGCCCTGATCTTCCAAATCAATCAACTGCCTAATCACTTTCATCACACGCAAAAAATGACTGTCGCGATGTTCTGTACCCCCCATCGCCTGCAACACCGCCATTTCCAACACCTGTTCTTTTTCTCGGTGCTTGCGTGCTGCATCTTGCGCCGCAGACAGGGTAAGCTGTTCCATATGCTGCTTTAGGGTTGCCAAACGTGTCTTGAGTTGACTCACACGATTTTTCGCAACACCTTCGGCCTTTAAACCAATCAAATATTTACGGCGAGAAGATTCTAAATTACTCTCAATCGCTGTAATTTTGTACAAATTTCTACGATAGGTTTGCTCTTTTGATTTTAGTTCCAGCACGGTTAGTATTTTGGCAACCAACAGTACCGTAAGAAAAAGCAAGGCAACCACGCCCAAAAATGCTGTGGAATCCCAAGACATAAATGTCTGATTCTCCGAAAAACGTTAATTTTTAAAAGGTCCAGTTAAATAAATAACGTGTTCGAGAGAAAAAGTCAAGGTATCTAAGGACTCACCGCCTGACCAAAAACACCCGCAAACAACAAAAAGTCACTGAAGCTGACCCGGTTGTCATCATCCAAATCAAATCGAATATCAAATCCATTATCCACTTCAGAAAGCCCAAATACAGCAATAAACAACAAAAAATCACCAAAACCAACTGCGCCATTGGCATCAAAATCGGCTTTGCCTGCCACCTCGGATGATGGCTCAAAATTAAACGGTTGGCTGCGCACAGCAACCCCACGCGGCCCATCTGCAATTTGAAAAGCGCGCAACACACGCAAGGTTGCCGTATCAAACACCACCAAATCATCAGAGTTTTGATTGGTCACATAAACCCGCTCGCCATCAGCAGACACAAACAAATCGCGTGTTTCATTCGCATCGGTCAAAACGGGCACGGTATGGGTCACGCGCCCCTCAGCTGTATCTACCACCAACAAATTGCCATTGGCACGATCTGTTGCATACACCCGGGCACCATCGGGTGAAACAGCCACACGGAAGATACTTGCCCCCCCCGTATCAATCACCTGATCCATCGTATTGCTTACCGTATTTACCACACCAATACCGCCATCAAAACCTGCTACATAAAGCCGAGTACCATCTGGCGATAACATCAAAGACCTTGGCGAAGCAACCCCCTCGATTTGTGCTTGTGTTGCACCCGTATTGGCATTCAAAACCCGAACGGCGTTGGCATCAATATCTGTCACAAACAGCCGCGCACCATCTTTGCTTACAGCAATGCCAAAAGGACCATCACCAACCGTTGATACATTGAGTCGCAAAGATTCTTCCAAACGCGCCACATCAATCACAGAAACACTGCGGCTTTGAGAATTGCTCACATACACACGCTGGCCATCGGGGCTCACAGCCAAATCTAAAGGAGAAGCCCCCACCGTAATGGTCTTGGCCACACGGTGTGTTGCCGTTTCAATGACCGTAATACGATTATCCGACGCATTTTGATCGCCAGTATTGGCCACAAACAAATACCGTTCATCGGGCGTCATCAACACACTCAACGGGGTTTCGCCCGTTATAATGCGCGCCACTTCTTTGCCCGGCCCCGTATCAATCACAGAAACCACTTGTGCACCTCGCACCGCAACATAAGCAACAGGCGATCCAGACAGAGCCAAAATTTCAAATCGAGCCATAGGGCTATCGTCAGCCGGAAATGATGTCGAATTGCCATCCCCATCCCCTGCAACAATACGATATTCAATCACCGTCCCAGGGCGTTGCCCCGACAGTTCCGCGTCATACTCACTACTTGCCGATAAGCGCATCAAAGCAACTTGCAAACGCCCACTGTTCACACGGTAGTGCAATTCAACGCCC
>JABIFK010000020.1 GCA_018650745.1 Candidatus Latescibacterota bacterium
AGCACCTGTTTCGCTTTTGTGGACATATCGCCTTTCTGGGTCATTTTCTTTCGTGCGCCGGCTGGCAAAGCACAGCGCCGATTTTGAACGCGCCCAATATCGGAATGAAACCCTGTCGAAAATCCGCATTGCATCGTCGCACGAATCCCGCCTTTGCGCTGGCCAATTCCTCGGCGGAATCGGCCTGTAGGCGGGTCAAGTATTCGACGGTGATCCTTTGCGGCATCGGCGCGTCGGTCGGTCCGGTGGTGGGATCGGCGGGATCCGCCCATATGGTTAAGGCGTAATCTGTGGGCTGCGGGTCGAACAATTGAGCGACTGAGGATTGCTTCCTGGCGTAGATCAAACTCACCAGCAGGCAGAACGCGATCAGCCCGGCCAACATCAAAGTAACTTCACCCATCGGAATTCGTCCTTCTATTCGGTGCGCGAGGTTTTCTGAGACAAATTTTCACAATTCATATAAAGGCCTCTATCGTCCGAGGTCTGCCCCAGATACCCAGCGCCCTTCAAGAAAACTCGCATCTTGTAGTATACGGAATTCTGGCGTGTTTGATCAATCGATCTTGTTCTTTTCAATATAATCCCAGTTGATGTTCTGGCCCAATCCAGGACCTTGAGGCATATGAACGAACCCTTCACTGTCCATTAATTCACCGTGTTCGTGCAAGTAGGCTGCTGGTTTGTTAAAGTCGATGAATGGATGTAACAGCCCTCGTTCGTAGAACTCACCGTTGGACATTGCACCCAAAGCGTGGAGATTGCCTGGGCCCCCGCCATGAATTTCGCAGCGCATTCCAAATGATTCACACAGGTGCACTGTTTTCATCAATGGGGTGAGCCCACCCACGTCACCAACGCCACAACGACTGATGTCACACGCTCCAGCTTTGATCCACTCGGCACGCACGTACATTTTGCCTTCGCACGTTTCTGGGCCGCAGATGGGAAGACTCGTTTGTTCACAGAGCCATTTGAAAGACGACATACTGTGTTCGTCCATCGGTTCTTCCATCCAATAGTAGTCGAGTTTTTCAAGGCCTTTGGCGAGAGCAAGTGCGGCTTCGCGGTCGTAATAATGATAGGGGTCAAGCATCAACGGCACGTCTGGACCAACGGCGTCACGTACGGCGGCGCAGGCTTCGAGGTCTCGCTTGACACTGGGGGCACCGTCGTAAGGAGGTTGCCAGGTGTGGAGTTTGAAAGAGGGATACCCTTGTTTCATGCACCACTCGGCAAAGTTTGCGTAGTCTTTGGGGGTTGCCAATCCGCCTTCGAGATCATCTCCACACATCGTTGAGGCGTAGGCGGGTACTTTATCGCGGTAACCACCAAGTAACTTGTAAACGGGTTGCTTTAAATAACGACCTGCAAGATCCCAGAGTGCGAGGTCTACGGCCATTAAGACCTTGTCAGACATAGTGCCCATGTTGAGGCGTTGGCGATGATTGAGGTCGCGCCAAATCTTTTCACGATTAAGTGGATCTTCGCCGACGATGGCAGGTTTGACCACGCTTTCCATAACTTGTGGACTGGCCCCAAACCAATATCCCGACACATCTTCATCTGTGTCGATGATGAGTAAGGTTTGGCTCGATTCGCGTTCTGGGCCTGGGTGACCGTGACCATCGGTGTCGCGTGTGGTATTGGAAATGGTTTTGAAACGAATGGTTCTAACGTCTGTGATTTTCAACGGATACTCCTTTCAAGAGTGATCTGTTTTGAGGTAACTCGTTTATTTCAGAGTCCGAGTAACAGTTGTAGTGTCACAAGATAATGATTGCCGCATCTACTCCCTGTAAAGCGGGCGGTATTTGGTGTCACCACCTTCTGTTTGTTGTTTTTTGTAATCTGCTTCGAGTGCGTTACGTACCCAATACTGTGGTGCTGGTGCGTAGCGTGATTGATAGGTTTGGTTGTGCAACCCGTGTTCAAGGAGCAATGCCTTGAGCTGGTTTTCAATGTCACCAAATGTTGAATTTCCTGCGAGGTTGGTGATTTCGTTGGGGTCCGCTTCAAGGTCGTAGAGTTCGGCAGATCCGTCGGAATAATGGGCATATTTATAATGTGTTGTGCGAACCATCATCCGGCCACCAATTTCACTGAATGCAGCTTCTCTAATGGTAGTTGAGGGATCATTGAAGAGAGGACGAATGTCTTCACCTTGTAAGGTATTTGGGGCTTCCGTTTCACACGCGTTATAAAAGAGTGGGACAAGGTCAAGGCTACTGACGAGAGCCGCACTGCGCTGATTGGAGGGAACGTCAGGGCCGCGAATGATAAGGGGGACACGCGACATGCAATCGTAGAAAAAACCCTTGAAAGGCAAGCCGTGATCGCCCAAGGCATCGCCGTGGTCACTGGTAAAAATAATGAGTGTGTCGTCGAGTGTGCCTTGCGATTCAAGCGCCCCAAGCATTTTACCAATGCCCTCGTCTATGAGGGTGATATTGGCATAATAGTGCTCACGCCATTTGCGATAGTTTTCGGGCGTGGCTTTTGAAAAATCGAGCCGGAACATGGAGTTGTTGAGGCTGCCACCGCCACGGGCACGTTGGGCTGCTGGTTTGTTGGCAAGTTCTTCTGGAGAACCGATAAGGTCTGGAATGGGTGCGTTGGCGTAGAGATCGGCCATATCTTCTGGGGGGTCGTAAGGGTCGTGTGGACCGGGAAAACTCACCCACGCTGCAAAGGGGTCTTTGCCGTTCTTTTCGAGCCATTGTGCAGCTTGATCCCCAACAAACCCGTCCACGTGAAATTTGCGATCGCGTGGGGTGACCGATGCGCCGAGATTTTCGTAGTATTGTGGCAGTGTTGTCGGGTGGGGTCGGTCGAGGCCGTGCGCGGCAAGAAATTGAACATGGTGATCGGGCAAGTAAATATGGCGTTTGTCTTCGGCCATAATGCGTTCGTCAAAACCTTGGAGAGAATCCCACGGGTTGAAGTGCATTTTGCCAATGGCCGCTGTGCGTCGACCGGTTTTGCCCATCAGAGAGGGCCA
>JABIFK010000019.1 GCA_018650745.1 Candidatus Latescibacterota bacterium
TGGCATGGTAGAATTTTTTATACCCCGGAGCCACCACATCAACATGATGCAGAGAATTATTTGGGTCTGCCGTATCATCGGTATGCACAAAAGCACCCAAGAAGAAATAAGCCTGTGCCAAAATCAAATGAATATCCTGGAAATCAATATTATCATGTGTCGAAAAATAGGATGGGTCCAGTGTGATTGCCCTATTGGCCGCATCACGTGCATCTGTCCAATTTCCAAGTTGCAGTTCCAAACCAGACAACCCCACCCACGCATCGACATTGGTTGGTTCAGAAGCCGTCGCCTTGAGAAAATTTTCTCGCGAAGTAGCCAAAATGGCTTCGCGCCTTTCAACATTTCCTTCTTGGCCTGCTTGCTGAAATTTCAGCCAACCCAACCCATTAAAAGCTTCGGTAGATTGTGGATCTAAGCTTAGAGCATCTAAAAACACTTCTTCAGACTTTTCATAGTCCCCAGTCACATAATCATCCCATCCTTCAAAAGAGAGGTTTTCTGCTGAGCCCGCCGAACCACCCGTTGCGGTTCCACCACCACAACCAATAGCACCAAAAAAACAGAAACCGAGCAGCAATCCAATATGTCTTATCTTCATAACCAATCCCCTACTTCAGAAGTAACATTTTACGTGTTATTGCCGATTGTGTTGTTTTTAACTGATACACATAAACGCCCGCACTTACCCCACGCCCAAATGCATCTCGAGCATCCCAGCTTACCACATGACGACCAGAAGACAGATAACCCGAAACCAAATGTCTGATTTCTTGGCCCAAAGCATTATAAATGACCAATTCCACCTGATCTGCATCAGACATTTCAAAACGAATCGTGGTCTGTGGATTAAACGGGTTGGGAAAGTTTTGATGCAGTTCAATCTGAGAAACCGGATTCAAGTCGACAAACACACCATAACGCCCAAATGCATCAAACTCCCCCACCAAACGCCCATCTTGTATCTCATTGCCCACAAGAACCCATTTGCCGGTAAGCGCATCTTCTCGATAAATACCAGCATTTTCTTGTGTGTTCGACAATGCAAATGTAATCTGTCCAGACCTTACAACTTCCGCATCAGGTGCATATACCATATATGTGTCAGAAACGGGCACCAAATCGGAAGCAACCAACTTGGTCCGTGTTACGTCGCGGCGTTCAGGAATCAATGCCACAGCCGATGACGCATCAACGCCGCCAACAGGCAATGACACAGCCACGTCTCCATGGGCCATCCCAAATGTAGAACGAACATTTGCTTGTTCTATCACCAACCGCAATGTGTCTAAGAGTGCTACTCTTGTATCTTGTGTCACACCCAACGCCGTCAATTCTACAAGCCCATTGGTTTCATTGCCCAACCGCAAATCTCCCACCCACATATCTGCAACCAAGCTCACAGGGTCTATCGATATAACCGTCCGAGGCACCGTTGGATCATCTCCTGTACGCACTTCCAAAAAAGGCGCATTTTGCAACGTTCGACGCGCACGCACAAACACATCTAAGAAATTCTTCAATACCGGATTTCTTACAACTTCGATTTTAAGCAAGTCTTTACCAGGAGCCTCACCGCGCCCAACAAGTACCGAAGCTACGCTCGACGCTGTTTTCCCAGTTGCGATATCTTCAGCTTGAAAAACCAAATCACCAGCATTGCCCAGAAAGTCCGAAGGTGCACGTACAATAGCCCGTTGGTTCAACGTATCAATCTCAACCGCGACATTCCCATTGGGCAAGACAGACCATACCAAATTGGCCAAATTGCCCGCAGCTACAACCAATGTCAAATCAAGGGTTGTATCTCGTCCGGCCGTTAAATTCAATTCACCAATATCTTCCAAAATCAAATCATCGGGGTCCCCCCCCTGAACGCCTACATTCACAAGAATACTGTCGCGGGCACTTCTACCACTGTTTTTATCAGTGGCCGTTAATACCAAACGAGAGCTCCCAATACGCACACCAATCAACAACAGCTCTTCACCAATTGATTGTGCAAAAACCACCGAAGGGTCTCTTGAATTCACTCCCCAAGCAATGCTATCAGGGTTGCCTATTTGCACGAGAGGCCGCAGTGCCAGCGTATCTGGCACACCCAGCCCAACGTTGATATTTTCACCTAAAATACTCAAATCCAGTAACACACTGCCGGGGTCAAGCACCGTTACGCGTACCGTATCCGTCGCAGATTGTCCTTGAGGATCGCGCACCGTAAAAACAATATCTTCGACAACATTAGCGGCACTGCCCGCGGCCTGAAACGTAGCCAAATGCGAAGTGGGGTCAATACCCACCGCAACATCTCGAGCACCCAATGCAGTCCAGGTCACTTCGGCATTGGTGTGATCGGCATCAAAGTAATAATCGTCTAAATCCAACGAATCTATTTGTCCACTGGCCAATATAATATCCGGCATACCCCCCGCAACCGGAATGCCAGTTGCGACCGAAGAGGCGTAAACACGCACCTTTAAAGAGTCTGTTAAAAGTGTAGGATCAGCCACTTTAAGTGTCATCGTGCGATACCCAGTCGAATCCGTTGCAGCCGATACGCGTAGTTGACGATTGCCCAAGGCACTGGCATCCACATCAACACTAGACACGGGACCACGCGTCCACGTCAATCGATCATCGGGCGTATCAATATCAGTTACCAATGCATCCAAAGCAATCGTAGACGCCTCAGCTCCAGAACGAACTGGTACCTTTAAATCAGGCACCGTTACTTGAGGGGGTTGCGGGTCTTTGGGCGGGTCAACATTTACAGTGATCCGTTGAATTGCTGCGGCATTCGATGTGTCTGTAACCACCACATTGGCTGTTCGTGTGCCCTGAAATGGCACAACAGGTGTAATAACCATTGTATTGTTGTTCGCCGTCACATCAAAAGCAATGCTATCAACGCCAGTAAAAGCAAATTGCAATCGGTCAAAGGGGTCATCAATATCTTCGAGATATTCTGAGAGTGTCAACATGTATTGATCTAAAGCCGCCACCTCAATAGGTGGAAAGGCTTTAATAAAACGTGGTGGATCATTTACGGGTTTGACCACCGCTTGAACAGCAATCGTGTCGGCCAAGCCAAATTGATCCAGCACAGAAAAGCGCACCACATCATTTCCAAAATAATCAGCTATCGACGACAAACTTACGACTTGGCGTATGGTATCACCTACGACTTCTTGTGTACCAAATGTGGCGCGTATATTTTCAACCGTACCGACCGTTGAAAATGTCAACTGAGCACCAGGGTCGGGGTCTACTGCAACCAACGTAAATGTCGTATCGCGGTCTTCGAAATAAATCATCGAGTCGGGAGTGGCGTCCTGTGCAAACAGAGGGGGTGTATCCACAATCACACGCAACGGCCCGGATACAGACTCATCAAAAAACGTCGTTGCAGTAAATTGTATTTGTGTGATACCAACAAAGTTCGTTATCTCTAAGCCTTGGACAATACGAGGATCAAACAATACCCGATGCGAGGTGGGGTTAATGCCCACTTGAATGCTGTCTGGTACAGGAACAGAATTGGTCCAAACAAGGGTCGAATCTGGGTTCGCCGGATCATCCACATAATCATCCAAGTCCAGTGTTGAATCAATTTGACCTGGCAAAATATAGATATCGGGCAAAGACACCGAAAGTTCCAACCCCCGGATACCCACAGTGAGTTCTGTAATTTCGCTAAACCCATACACGCTACCAGGGTCACCCAATTTAAAATAGCCAGTCTCACTACCTGTAGGAGACGTTCGCACCACGCGAACACGCGTCGATTGAGACTCCGGTTTACGTATCACACGCAGTTGAAAACTTGCCAAGCGCCCATCACCAACAACCGATGCACTTCCCCCAAAACTGCTGGGGGGGATATCTTCATTATACTCCAATTGGAACAAAGGAATATTGTTGCTATTGCCATCACCAATATTATCACCCAATGTGGTATTCCCACCCACGCGCCCACCAGCAGCTTCCATGTAAGTTCCGCGGGCAAAAGGAAATACTTGACCCAGTGGAGAAACAGCAAAAGGCACAAGCTCCAAAAATCGATCTTCAAACTCTAAAAAAATGTCGGCCCCGACCAGTTGCTCACCATTGCCCTCAATGAACAACTCAACATTGATCACATCACCCACATTCGCGGTCGTTTCGGTTAGGCGAGTACCCAACACCTGTATACGCAAACGCGAGCTTCCCGCTTTAGCCGCGTGAACAGTGTCACCACCAACGAAACCGCATATCATTACAAAAAAACAAAAAGAAAGGAATTGTCTCACGTATTTACTCCAAACGAGAATTGAATGGATTCTTTGTGAGATAAAAGGGGGTGAGCAATCATCTCAAAACATCGCTCTTATCACAGTGCAATTATTATGCCATAAAAAAAGAAAGACTACAGAGAGGTTTTACAAGAATCAACAGAAGGGCGGGATATAAAAATATAGGTAAGATGCTGCAAACAATCCAGAGATGGAATGGGATAGAAAAAATAAAGAAAGGCGGGCCGTGAATATCACGACCCGCCCAAAAACCCCAGGGAAATCATCTTCCTCGGAAAATTTTGCCTATTTCAATAGCATAAGTTTCTTAACCGCGTGGAAGTCATCAGCCTGAATGCGGTAGAAATACACCCCACTGGCAACCTGATGTCCCAAACTGTTGTCACCCAACCAACTGACCCGATACCGACCTGCAGCCTGCTGGTCACTCACTAATGTGTGCACCAACTGACCCATCACATTGTAAATTTCCAACCGAATATTGCTCTCGGCAGCCAAATCATATGTAATGGTCGTTTCGGGGTTGAAAGGATTGGGATAGTTTTGCGCCAAGCCAAA